>JAYVMH010000345.1:0-11320 GCA_043759015.1 Actinomycetota bacterium | reverse complement strand
GGCGGCAGCATCGTCGTCGTCGGCGGCGACGGCATCTGGAACTGCCACGTGCACACGAACGACATCGGCGCGGCCGTCGAGGTGGCACTCGATCTCGGCGGGCGGCCGAAGCAGATCCGCATCACCGATCTGTTGGAGGAGATGGCCGAGGAGCACGCCCAACGCGAGCAGGCGCTCGGCGTTCACTCGCCCCGCGCCGGTGGCGGCCTCCCACCCGTCACGTGCGCAGTGGTCGCCGTCAGTAGCGGCGATGGTCTGTCGGAGCTGTTCGGACAGCTGGGCGTGCAGGGCGTTGTCACGGGTGGGCAGACACTGAACCCCTCCACCGCCGAGCTGCTCTCCGCGGTCGAGGCAGTGCACGCAGAGCAGGTCATCGTGCTGCCCAACAACAAGAACATCATCCCGGTGGCCGAACAGCTGGACGCGCTCACCTCGAAGACGGTCATCGTCGTGCCCACCCGGTCGATGGTGGAGGCACTCGCCGCACTCGTGGTCTACGACCCGGAAGCGGATGCCGATGCCAACGGTGTGGAGATGACGGAAGCGGCGGCCTCGGTCCTCACCGGTGAGGTCACCCAGGCCGTGCGGGCCACGAACAGCGATGCGGGCGCGATCAACGAGGGCGACTGGATCGGCATCGTGGGCGGCGCGAGCGCACGCGCGAAGGGCATCGTCGCCGTCAGCGGTTCGCTCGACGGCGCCACGGTCGCACTGCTCGAGCGGTTGGTCATCCCGGGCTCGGAGATCGTCACGGTCGTGGAAGGGGTGGGCGCCACCCCCGGTCACACCGATGTCATCCACGCCTGGCTCGACGAACACCGGGCCGGCGTGCAGGTGGAAGTGCACCACGGCAAGCAGCCGTTGTACCCGTACCTCTTCGGCGTCGAATGACAGGACTCACCGTTCCCGAGCTCGCCGCCATCGGCGTCGAGCGACTGAAGACGGTGGGGGCCGGCAAGCGGCTGGAGTCGTTCCGCAAGTTCGGCATCGGCAACCTCCACGAGCTGTTGTCGCACTACCCGCGGCGGTGGATCGACAGGACGAAGGAGGCAACGGTCGAGTCCGCCATCGAGGGCACGGACGCGCTCGTGGTGGGCGAGATCCGTTCCGTCAACGCGCCACCCCGTCGCGGGCGTTCGCCGAGCCGAGTGGTGGCGACGATCGGCGACGGCACCGGTCGCATGTCGCTCGTGTTCTTCAACCAGCCGTGGCGTCAGCGGCAGCTCCAGCCCGGCACGTGGGTTGCGGTGTTCGGCAAGGTCAGCCGCTTCCAAGGAGCGAAGCAGATGACGGCGCCCACGGTGGACGTGCTGGGGGCACCCGACGATCGTCCGCGACCGATCGTGCCGATCTATCCGCAGAGCGAGAAGATCGACCTGCCGAGCTGGGTGGTGCTGCGCGCGGTGGAGGAGGCATTGGCCCGTTGCGATGCGAGGGGCATCGCCGACCCCGTTCCGGCCGAGGCGATCCGCAGGCTCGGGATGGTCTCACGTCACGATGCGTTGAAGTCCATCCACCTCCCCGAGACCTACGCCGAGAAGGAAGCCGCCCGCCGGCGGCTCGCGTTCGACGAGCTGTTTCGGGTGCAGACCGTGCTCGTGATGCGCAAGCGGGCCCTCGAGCGCGACTCGATGGGCATCCGCCACGTGGTCGATGGAGAGCTCAACGCGCGGATGCGCGCGGCGCTCCCGTACGAGCTGACCGGAGCCCAGCGCAAGGCGATCGCCGAGATCGAGCGCGACCTCGGCGGCCCGCATCCCATGCACCGCCTGTTGCAGGGCGACGTGGGAGCCGGCAAGACGTTGGTCGCGGTCAGCGCGATGCTCACGGCCGTGCAGGGTGGCCACCAGGGTGCGCTGATGGCGCCGACGGAAGTCCTCGCCGAGCAGCACGCTGCGGGCATCCGCCGGCTGCTCGACGGTGTGGTGGTGCCCGACTCCGGCAACCTCTTCGGCGATCGACCGTTGCGGGTCGAGCTGTTGACCAACCGGGTTGCCGGAGGCGATCGTCGCGACGTGCTCGCCGGGCTCGCCGACGGCTCGGTGGACATCGCCATCGGCACACATGCGCTGATCCAGGAGGCCGTCGACTTCCACAGCCTCGGTGTGGTGGTCGTCGACGAGCAGCATCGGTTCGGTGTGGAGCAGCGCGCGGCGCTACGCGCCAAGGGCGACGGCACGCTCGTCCCGGACGTGCTGGTGATGACCGCCACCCCGATCCCGCGCACGGCGGCGATGACGGTGTACGGCGACCTCGACGTGAGCATCCTCGACGAACTGCCGCCGGGCCGCACGCCGATCCGCACGACCTGGGCGAACGGACCGCTGATGGAGCAGGGGGCGTGGGCCACCGTGCGCGAGCAGGTCGCCGAGGGTCGACAGGCGTACGTGGTGTGTCCGCTGATCGAGGAGAGCGAGAAGCTCGAAGTGGCCAGTGCACAAGAGACGTTCGACCGTCTGGTCAACGACGAGCTGAAGGGGTTGCGGCTTGCCCTGCTGCACGGTCGGATGCCATCGGTCGAGAAGGAGGCGGTCATGGATCGGTTCCGGCTCGGCGAGGTCGACGTGTTGGTGGCCACGACCGTCATCGAGGTCGGGGTCGACGTGGCGAACGCGACGGTGATGGTGGTGCTCGACGCCGATCGATTCGGGATCGCGCAACTGCACCAGTTGCGCGGACGGGTGGGCCGCGCGCATCACGAATCGACGTGTTGGTTGGTGACCCAACAGGTGGAGGGCGAGAACGCACGTGTGGAGGCGCTCGTCAAGAGCACCGACGGGTTCCACCTCGCCGAAGTCGACCTCGAACTGCGAGGTGAGGGCACCCTGATGGGCACCGCCCAGAAGGGTCGCAACGACCTGAAGCTGGCATCGCTCCGACGCGACCGCGAGTTGGTGGAGCTGGCGCGCGATGTGGCGTTCGCTGTCGTCGACGCCGACCCGTTGTTGGCCGACAACCCGCTCCTGCTCGACGAGCTGCGTCTCACCTTCACCGACGACGACGAGGCGTTCCTGTTCAAGAACTGATCTGAATGCTCGGGTGAGTGCCGGATCGGCAAGACTGTGCGAATGCGTCGCTCAGCTGCTGTCCTGTTCGTGAGTCTGCTCACCCTCGCTGCTTGTTCGAGCAGCTCACCGTCGACGTCGCAAACCACGCCGGCAGCCGGCGAGCCGGAGGGGACCAAGACGTACCCGAACCTCGAGCGTACCCACGTGGACACGTCGGTCGACTATCCGCAGAAGCCCCCGGTGGGCGGGCCGCACAACTCGGTGTGGCAGACCTGCGCGTTCTACAGCTCGCCGATCATCAGCGAGCACGGCGTGCACTCCCTGGAGCATGGTGCGGTGTGGCTCACGTTCCAACCGGACCTTCCGTCGGCGCAGGTCGGCAAGTTGAAGAAGTTCGTCAAGGGTGGTGGCGGTGGCAAGGTGCTCGTGTCGCCGTTCCCCGGGCTCCCCACGCCGGTCGTGGCATCGGCATGGGGCACGCAGCTGCAGCTGCAGTCGGCGGACGACCCGCGCCTCGCGCAGTTCGTCGCCTACTTCGCGGACGGCCCCCAGACCCCCGAGCCCGGCGCCACGTGCGACGGCGGCACCACGGAGACGGCGAACTGATCACATCCAGTCGTCGCGCTTGCGGCCTTCCTGGGTGCGGTCTTCTTCGTCGGGGATGACCAGGTCCCAGCGATCCCGGCAGTCCTCGCAGCGGTAGGCGACGATGTCGCCGGGCAGCCATTCGCCGTCCTCGCGAGGCTTCGTGAGCAGATGACAGCGGCCACCGCAATCGACGCAGACGATGTTGGGCTCGGGCGTGATCACACCCCTAGTGTGGCTGCATGCGAGTGATTGCGGGCGAGTTCGGTGGGCGCAAGCTGGTCGCTCCCGCCGGCAACACGACGCGGCCGACGACCGACAAGGTTCGCCAAGCGGTGTTCAACTCGCTGGGCAGCATCGGTGTGCTCGACGGCGCGGTGGTGGCCGATCTCTTCGCGGGGTCCGGTGCGCTGGGCATCGAGGCGCTGTCGCGGGGGGCGGAGCGCTGCTTGTTCGTGGAGCGCGATCGCGCCGCACTGAACGCGTTGCGGGCGAACATCGACGCGTTGCACATCGAGGATCGGGCGGCGGTGCACAACTCGGATGTGTTGGCGTGGGTGCCCGCGATGCGCAACGTGGACATCGCGTTCGTCGATCCCCCGTACGCGTTCGATTCGTGGCCCGCGTTGCTGGCCATGCTCGACGTCGGCATGGTGGTGGCCGAGGCGGACGACCCGGTCGAGGCCCCCGACGGTTGGTCGCAACTGCGCAGCCGGCGGTACGGTCGCACCTGGGTGTCCGTGCTCGAACGGCTAGCGTGAAGCCGCCATGGCGACCGTTCTCTACCCCGGCAGCTTCGATCCGCTGCACCTCGGCCACGTCGATGTCATCGAGCAATCGGTGGCTCTCTTCGGCAAGGTGATCGTCGGCGTGATGCACAACCCCACCAAGCCCGGTGGCATGTTCAGCCTCGACCAGCGCACGGCGATGATCAAGGCCAGCATCTCGTACCTGCCGTCCGTGCGCGTGATCGCATTCGAAGGGTTGGCGGTCGACGCGGTGAAGCAAGTGAAGGCCGCGTTCATCGTCAAGGGTCTGCGCACCGGCGGCGACTTCGAGGTCGAACAGCAGATGGCGCACACCAACCATGCGGTCAGCGGTGTGCGCACGGTGTACCTGCCGTGCAAGCCGGCTCTCGTGTCGATCAGTAGCCGGTTCATCAGAGAGATCGCGCAGTACGGTGGTGACGTGACGTCGCTGGTGCCCGCCCCGGTCGCTACCGAACTCGCCACACTGTTCCCCCGCAAGGGCACTTCCTGACTTCCGAGAGACGATGACCCACGACGACAAGTACGACGACGACCTCGATCCCGAGTTCGACGACTCCGACGCCTACGTGCGCACCACCAACGGCTACGTGGGCGATGCGGAGGCGTTGCTCCAGCGCGCCATCGACATCATCGCCAACGCGCCGAAGATGCCGCTGTCGTCCTCGCCGCGCATCGACGGCGACGAGATCATCGAGCTCCTCGATGAGGCCGTGCGCCGGATGCCCGAGGAGATGCGTCACGCGCGCTGGATGATCAAGGAACGCCAGGAGTTCGTGGCCAAGACGCGACGCGAGGCCGACGAACTGCTGGAGGCCGCCCGTGTGCAGGCCGAACGGATGGTGCAACGCACCGAGGTGGTGCGGGCGGCGGAGATGCGCGCCCGCCAGATCAGCGAGGCCGCCGATGCCGATGCGCGGCGCTTGCGCCACGAGACCGAGGACTTCCTCGACCAGCGGCTGGCGAGCTTCGAGATCCTGCTGGACAAGTTGAGCAAGACGGTGCAGGCGGGCCGGTCGCGCCTCAACATCGGTGCACACCGCGAGGCTTCCGAGGGCGACGAGGACGACCCCACGAAGGGTTTCTTCGACCAGGATCGGTAGAACACGATGGCGAACCCGTTCCTCGTCAACGCCGCCGAGCTGCTGCGACGCTCCGGCACCCAGAAGGACATCTCGATCACGGTCGGCCTCGCGGACCTGGACATCCGCGACGACGCGCGGTTCCCCGCCGATGCCGAGGTGACGGTCGCACTGCGCTTGGAGAGCATGAACGACGGCATCGTCGTGGATGGCGAGGTCGCAGTTGCCTGGCACGGCACCTGCCGTCGCTGCCTCGAGCCGACCGGGGGAGTGTCGGTGAGCGAGGTCCACGAGCGGTACCAGCGTCTGCTCACGGATCCGGAGGCGTTCGCGATCGAGGGCGACCAGCTCGACCTGCGCTCCATTGCCCGTGAGCTGGTGCTCCTCGACACGCCGAGCACCCCGCTGTGTCGCGAGGGCTGCGCCGGGTTGTGCCCGAGCTGCGGCACGAACTTGAACGAGGGTGCGTGCGGGTGCACCGCGGTGCCCGCCGACCCCCGCTGGTCGGCGCTCGATCCGCTCCGAGGCGAGTCGCGCCCCCTCCACGAATCGCCGGAGTGACCGGCATCGGCAGGTAGCAACCGGGCGGGCCGTACGGCTAACCTCTCAGAGCTGTTTGCCGAGGGAATCCCCTCGCCGTTGTCGGGAGTCACCATGGCTGTTCCCAAGAAGAAGAAGTCGAAATCGAAGACGCGGAGTCGCCGAGCCGGTAACTGGAAGCTCGCTGCGCCGTCGCGCAGCGTGTGCCCCCGTTGCGCCGCCGCCAAGCTGCCGCACACCGTGTGCCCGGCCTGTGGCTGGTACAAGGACCGCGTCGCGATCGAAGTCGGCTGAGCCGACCCACCCACATGCTGCCGATCGCGCTCGATGCGATGGGCGGCGACCGAGCCCCTGGCGACATCCTCGCCGGTGCGCACGCCGCCGCTGCGCTGGGCATTCCCGTCGTTCTTGTCGGTCCGGAAGGTCTCCAGGGCACTGGCGAGCTCCCCCTGATACTCGCGTCCGAAGTCATCGCCATGGATGACGACGCGGCTGCGGGTGTGCGTCGGAAGAAGGATTCCACGCTCGTACGCGCCGCCGAAGCCGTGCGCGATGGCAAGGCCAGCGCCATGGTCTCGGCCGGCAACACGGGAGCGACGATGGCGTCCGCCCTGCTGCGCATGGGCCGCATCCGCGGTGTCAGCCGGCCGGCGATCGCCACACCGATCCCGGTTCCCGGGTTCCTACCCAACATCCTGCTCGATGCCGGGGCGAACGCCGAGGTGCAACCGGAGTGGCTGGTGCAGTTCGCCCAGATGGGCTCGATCTACGCGCGCAACCGCTTCGGCATCGAGTCACCCAAGGTTGGCCTGCTGTCGATCGGTGAGGAACCGGGCAAGGGCGACACGCTCCGCAAGGAGGTGTACGGACTGCTCGCGGTGGCGCCGGGCATCGAGTTCGTCGGCAACGTCGAGGGCCGGGATCTGATGAACAAGACGGCCGACGTCATCGTCACCGACGGGTTCACCGGCAACGTCGCGTTGAAGACCCTCGAAGGTGGTCTGCGCACCTTGTTCACCGCATTGTTGTCGGCGTTCGGCGCCGAGCCGCAGTACAAGGAACACGCCGACGCGTTGCTCCCCGCGCTGATGCCGTTGTACGAACAGATGAGTCCCGACACCTACGGCGGCGCAGTGCTGCTGGGCGTGGACGGCATCTGCATCATCAGTCACGGATCCTCCGGCGAGACGGCGATCAAGAACGCGATCTCGCTCGCCGACGAACTGGTGAAGAGCGACATGGTCGCCCAGATCGCCGCCGCCTTCGCCACCCCCTGAACGCGCGCCGCAGCGACCCCCCGCCACGGTCACGGGCATCCGGGGCTGAATCGTTTCAAAACGACTTCGTGGTCGGATCTGTCTCGGACACCGGCACTAGGATGACCCAGATCGGGCGCCTACAGCGACGCGCGTGGAACATGCGATCGCGCTCTGGGCGGTCGACCGCCGCGACCTGCGCGCAGGGTGACCACGATCGGCGGGCTAGTCTCGTTGGCCGCCGACCAGCGCACTTCAGGGAGATCCACGTGCCCGCAGAAACCCACGTCGAACAGAGCCCTCTCGATCGCCACGGCGTGTTCGAGATCGTGCGCGCGAACCTTGCCGACATTCTGGAGATCGATCCGGCCACGATCAGCGAGGGTCAGTCGTTCGTCGACGACCTCGACGCCGACTCACTGGCCTTGATCGAGCTCGTCGAAGCGCTCGAAGAAGACTTGAGCGAGCGTTCGGTCGGCTTCCGCATCGAGGACGAGGATCTGGTCGACCTGAAGACGGTCCGCGACGCTGTCGACTACGTCTACGACCGGGTCAGGGGCGCCTGAGATTTCGGCTCTCCCTGAGCCGGATCTCACCGATCTGCGATTGCAGCTCGGCTACGAGTTCAAGGATCCAGCGCTCTTGCGTCGCGCCCTGTCGCATCGGAGCTGGTGCGCTGAAGTCGGTGGCCAGCCCAGCAACGAGCGACTGGAGTTCTTGGGCGACGCGGTTCTCGGTTGGGTGATCGCCGACCTGTCGTACCGCAACCACACCGAGCTCCCCGAGGGCAAGCTCACCGACCTGCGCAAGAGCGTGGTCAACGCCTCCGCGCTCGCCGAGGTGGCGTCGGAGATCGGCCTCGGCGCGTCGTTGCTGCTCGGCAAGGGCGAGGATTCCGCAGGTGGTCGCACGAAGCCGTCCATCCTCAGTGACGCACTCGAGGCGGTGCTCGGCGCCGTGTACGTCGACGGTGGACCCGAGCCCGCGTTCGCGCTCATCGATCGATTGTTCACCGAACGGATGGCATCGGCGGCACAGCGCCTCGATCGGCTGGACTACAAGACCGTGCTGCAGGAGCTCACCGCCCGCCAGCACGACACCGCGCCCGTCTACGTGCTCAGCGACACGGGCCCCGACCACGACAAGCGCTTCTACGCCACCGTGATCGTGCAGGGCGTGGCCGTCGGAGAGGGAGAGGGGCGCTCGAAGAAGACCGCCGAACAGGCTGCGGCCGAGCAGGCCTGGGTGGCGTTGTCGTCCGACACGGTGGTGTAGCGGTGCCCGAGCTCCCCGAGGTCGAGACGGTGCGGCGCGGGCTCGGTGCGCAGGTGGTCGGTCGCCGAATCACCAAGGTCGAGGTCGGCCGCGAGCGCACCGTGCGCCGTACGTCGCGTCAGGCGCTCATCGACGGGCTCACCGGGGCGACGATCATGGCGGCCAATCGCCGCGGCAAGTACCTCCTGTGCCCGCTCGACACCGGCGACGAGTTGATGGTGCACCTGCGGATGAGTGGCCGCCTCCTCGTGGCCGAGGCCGGCGCGGCACGTCCTGCGCACACTCACGTCGCACTGCACTTCGCGGGTGAACCGAAGCAGGAGCTGTGGTTCGTGGACCCGCGAACGTTCGGCGAGATGGTGGTGTTCGATCCGATGAACGTCGCGGTCGAGGTGCCGGAACTGGCCAAGATGGGCATCGACCCGATCACCGACGGCCTTTCGCGTGCCCAGCTCACCGAGATCGTCCATGGCCGGCGTCGGCAGTTGAAGGCGCTGCTGCTCGACCAGCACGTGATCGCGGGGATCGGCAACATCTACTGCGACGAGACACTGCACCTCGCCAAGCTCCGCCACGACCGTTCCAGCGACTCGCTGAGCACCCGCGAGATCGGACGGCTGCACGGCGCGATCCTCACCGTGCTGGAGGCTGCGATCGAGGCCGGCGGCAGCACGCTGGCCGACACGCAGTACGTCGACATCGAGGGCCAGCATGGATGGTTCCAGGTGCACCACAAGGTCTACGACAGGGCCGGTCAACGCTGTCTGACCTGCGCAAAGGCCGACATCGTGCGGGTGATGGCCGCCGGTCGTTCCACCTGTTTCTGCCCACAGTGCCAAGTCAATTAGGGTCGCCCACGCCGTGTTTCTGAAATCACTCACCCTCAAAGGCTTCAAGTCGTTCGCCGACGCCACCACCCTGATGCTCGAGCCGGGGGTCACCGTCGTGGTGGGTCCGAACGGTTCCGGCAAGTCCAACGTCGTGGATGCCATCGCCTGGGTGCTGGGCGCTCAAGCGCCGAGTGCGGTGCGCAGCCAGAAGATGGACGACGTGATCTTCGCGGGCACCGCCAAGCGACCTGCTTTGGGTCGGGCCGAAGTCGCCCTCACCATCGACAACTCGGCGGGGTTGTTGCCCATCGAGTTCACCGAGGTGACTGTGTCGCGTACGCTCTTCCGCACGGGTGAGAGCGAATACGCGATCAACGGCGTCTCCTGCCGGCTGCTCGACGTGCAGGAGCTGCTCAGCGATGCGGGCGTCGGCCGGCAGCAACACGTGATCGTCAGCCAGGGTCAGATCGACGCGGTGCTCAACGCCCGCCCGGAGGACCGTCGCGGCATCATCGAAGAGGCTGCCGGCGTGCTGAAGTACCGCAAGCGCAAGGAGAAGGCCGAGCGTCGGCTCGACGCCACCGAAGCGAGCCTGCTGCGCGTGCAGGATCTCCTGCGCGAGGTCCGTCGCCAATTGCGACCCCTCGAGCGGCAAGCGGATGCGGCTCGCCGGCATGGCGATCTCGTGGCCGAGCTCAGCGCGTTACAGATCTTCCTGGCCGGCCGGGAGATCGCATCGCAACGTGCCCGCCTCGTCGTGCTCGCCGGGGAGAAGCTGACGCTCGGGCAGGCCGAGCAGACGTTGCGCACCGAGCTCGCGCAGCTCGACACGGGGGTGATGGGCGCCGAGGCAGAGCTGACAGCACGCGGCGACACCGATCTCAGCGACGAGATGGTCCGCGTGGAGCAACTGCGCGAACGGGGGCGTGGGATCTCTGCTGTGCTGGTCGAACGACGGCGGTCGATGGAGCGCGACCGCGGTCAGCTGATGGATTCGGGTGTCGTCGCCAACCTCGAGGCCGACGCCGGCCGCCTGCGCGACGAGCTCGCTGCGGTGGAGACCGAGCTGGCATCGCTGGGCCCGGAGGCCGAACAGCTGGCGGTGGAAGAGGAAACGTTCGCGGCCGAACGCCGCGAGACGATGCAGGCGATCGAAGGCCTGGGTTCCGGCGCCTCGGCCGCCAGCGCCGCGGCGGAGGTGCGCGGCGAGCTGCGGTCGATGCGAGGCAGCCTCGAGCGCGCCGATTCGGAGTCCCGCCGCTTTCGGACGCGCTTGGACACGTTGCGCCAGCGGGCGGAGCGGCTCGACGGCGAATGCGAACGCCTCAAGCACGAGTGTGAAACGGCGCAGACCGCCGAAGCCGAACTGGTCGCAGGGGTCGAGGTCGCCGAGGCACGACGGATCTCCGCCGAAGCCGGTCACGATTCGGTCACCATCGCCCGCCAGGCGGCGGCGGAGGAGTTCTCGCGATGGCGCGCCCGCGCCGAGGCGTTGCACCTTGCGCTCGAGAGCGCTCGCGCCCGCGCCGGAGCCGAGCACCTGGCCGGCGTCGATGGCGTGCTCGGCACCCTGCTCGACGTGATCGAGATCGGCGCCGGATGGGAATCGGCGGTCGAGGCTGCACTCGGCGAGGCGTTGCAGGCGGTGGTCGTCACGTCACCGCAGGCCGGCCGCGCCGCGCTGCAATCGCTGCAGGCCAGCAACGTGCACGGCGCCGTGCTCGCGCTCGGCACACGCGGGCTGTCCTCGGGCCCGGTGCCGGGCGGACTGCCGGTTCGGCCACACGTGCGGAGTCGTCACTCCGGAGTGCCCGAGCTGCTCGATGCCGTCCTCGGCGGAGCCGTGCGCGTGGGCAGCTGGAACGACGCGGTCGATCTGGCGATCGCCCACCCTGACGCCGTGGTCGTCACCGCCGACGGCGACCGTTTCGGACCGAGTGGATGGCGCATCGGTGCGGCCGGGGGAGGCGCCACCGC
>JAYVMH010000344.1:0-5157 GCA_043759015.1 Actinomycetota bacterium | reverse complement strand
ACCGCCTACGAGCTCTTTACGCCCAATAAATCCGGACAACGCTTGGTCCCTACGTGTTACCGCGGCTGCTGGCACGTAGTTGGCCGGACCTTCTTCTGCAGGTACCGTCAGATTCGTTCCTGCTGAAAGCGGTTTACAACCCGAGGGCCTTCATCCCGCACGCGGCGTTGCTGCTTCAGGCTTTCGCCCATTGAGCAAGATTCCCCACTGCTGCCTTCCGTAGAAGTCTGGGCCGTGTCTCAGTCCCAGTGTGGCTGATCATCCTCTCAGACCAGCTACCCGTCGATGCCTTGGTGGGCCGTTACCCCGCCAACAAGCTGATAGGCCGCGAAGCCGTCCCAAACCGGTAAACCTTTCTTCCCATGGCCATGCGACCTCGGGAAGGTATCCGGTATTAGCACTCCTTTCGGAGAGTTATTCCAGAGTCTGGGGTAGGTTCTTCACGTGTTACTCACCCGTTCGCCACTAGATCTTCCGTAGTGTTGCCACTACTTGGATCCCGTTCGACTTGCATGTGTTAAGCACGCCGCCAGCGTTCGTCCTGAGCCAGGATCAAACTCTCCATCAAGAATCACCTGAACGATTGCTCGTTCAAGCAGATTTGCAGAGAGCCCAGTCGAGAGCGGCTCGCTCTCATTAACCGGACTTACTTGGCACCCGATGGTTGGTCGGGCGCCGAAATTGACTGACGTTCTCCAGATCTTGCGACCTGTGAACGCCCGCACTGGCGTTCTTCGTCCTGTCTTCTGTTTTCAAGGAGCCATTGGCTCGCGCACTTTCACCGTGGTGAAGCGGTGCGCATCGTCTCTAGGCTCTGCCTTTCGGCGTTGGCCCCGAGGCGAAGGGTACTCTATCGGGCACTTCTTGCCGTGTCAACTCGACTCGGCGACTCCGTCTCGCAGCGCCACCACATGGTACGTGGAGCGCCCCTTTCGGAGCAGTACGAAGCGCTCGTGGAGCACCTCGTCGACCGACAATGTAGCGCCGGTCGCGAGCTTTCGTCCATTTCCCGACACGCCTTGTTGGTCCAGCGTTCTCCGAGCGTCCGAGAGGGACGAGCAGAGACCCGTCTTCACGAGCAGTGCCGGCAGGGGTGCGAGGTCCTGGATGCTATCGACGATCGTGCACGGAACCTCACGGGCGACGACCTCGAGCGTGGCGAGCGATGCCTTCGTCGGATCGCCCCCGAAGAGCACGTCGGCCGCCGCAGAAGCCTCGGCCGCAGCGACCTCGCCGTGCACGATGGTGGTGATGTCGTCGGCGAGCATGCGTTGCGCGAGCCGCCTCTCGGGCGCCGTTTGATGCTGCGCCACAAGGGCCTTGACGTCGTCGACGGGTCGCAGCGTCAGCTGCAGCAAGAAGCGCTCCACGTCGTCGTCGGGTAGCTGCATCCAGTACTGGCGGAACTGGTACGGCGACGTCTTGGCCGGATCGAGCCACAGCGCGCCGCTGACCGACTTGCCCATCTTCTGGCCGTCGGTGCGGGTGAGCAGCGGCCACGTGAGGCCGAAGGCCGAGCGCCCGGTGCGCCGCCGGATGAGGTCGATCCCGGCGGTGATGTTGCCCCACTGGTCGGAGCCACCCATCTGCATCTCGACACCGTCGGCCTCGATGAGGTGCCGGAAGTCGTTGGCCTGCAGCAGCATGTAGCTGAACTCGGTGTAGGAGATGCCGTGCTCACTCTCGATGCGCGCCTTCACCGACTCCTTGGCCAGCATCTGGTTCACCGTGATGTGCTTGCCCACGTCGCGCAGGAACTCGAGCGCACTCATCGGTTCGGTCCAGTCGGCGTTGTCGACGAGCACGGCCTGGTTCGGTCCGGGCGCGAAGTCGAGGATGCGCTCGAGCTGTCGCTTGATGCAGGCGACGTTGTGCCGCAGCGTGTCGCGGTCGAGCAGGTTGCGTTCTTCGCTACGCCCTCCGGGGTCGCCAACCATGCCCGTCGCACCACCGGCGAGCGGGAACGGCGTGTGCCCGGCCAGTTGGAACCGACGCAGCATCACCTGCCCCACCAGGTTGCCGGCGTGCAGGCTGTCGGCGGTGGGGTCGAACCCCACGTAGACGCGGACCGGCCCCTCGGCGAGACGGGCCGCCAGCGCGGCCCGATCGGTGGAGTCGTGGATCAGGCCACGGGCGTCGAGATCGGCGAGGAGGTCCATGTCGGAGATGTTCGCACGACCTCTAGGGTGGTCGCATGGCCGTTCCCGACCGTGCCGTGGCCGACGCGATCAGGGCCCAGGCCCGGGCGTGCGGTCAGCTCGGTTCCCCCCTGTGGGCCCGGGTTCTGCAGGCCATGGGTGACGACCACGCCCGCGGCGGGGTGAGCGCAGAGCTGCTCGACGGGCACAGCGCGAAACCGGTGCACGACGCCATCGTGCTCCGCCTGCTCGGTGGGCTCCACCGGCTGGCGCTGCAGGGCCGCGCGCCCGCGCTCGCCGCGTGCCTGCCGTCCTGCGGTGGCGACGGCGCGCTGGACCCGGCGCCCGCGTTCCACACCGCATTGGTCGAGCACGTCGGGACGTTGCGCGACGCGATGCGGTGCAACGTGCAGACGAACGAGGTGGCGCGCGCCGCCGCGCTGGTGGGGGGCTTCGTCGAGGTGGCCAGGCGCGCGGCCGGCCTTCCCCTCCACACCCTCGAGGTCGGGTCGTCGGCCGGTCTGTTGATGAACTGGGACCGGTACCGCTACGAGACCGGGCCCGAGCGGTTCGGGCCGGTCGACAGCCCCCTCGTGCTCACGGGCAACTGGCGGAGGGCGCCCCGGCTCGGCACGGCCGTGTTCGTCGCCGGACGCGAAGGCTGCGACATCTCCCCCGTCGACGCCACCACCGACGAGGGCGCGCTGACGCTCGCCTCGTTCGTGTGGCCTGACCAGCTGGCCCGCCTGCACCGGTTGCGCGCGGCCATCACGGTGGCGCGGGCCCATCCGCCCGTCGTCGCCGCCGCCGACGCCGGCGCGTGGCTCGAGGAGCGACTCGGTCAGCGCCGCGACGGCCGGGCGACGGTGGTGCATCACTCGATCGTGTTGCAGTACCTGCCCCACGAGAGCATCGAGCGGTTGCGCGTCGCGCTCGCGCACGCCGGCACCAGGGCCACGACCGACGCGCCGCTGGCGTGGTTGCGCATGGAGCCGGCCGGCCGCCTCGCCGACGTGCGGCTCACCTGGTGGCCCGGCGGCCACGAGACGGTGCTCGGCACCGCCGGCTTCCATGGCCAGGACATCACCTGGCGGTGAGGCGCCCCTCAGACGGCCCGGGAGGGCCGCCCCTTGCTCACGTGGGGGTCGCCGGCCACGAACCACCGCCACGGCTGCACCACGCCCACGCTGATCCCCACACGGGTCGACACACCGGGCTCACCGGGCGGCGCCACCCCATCGTCGACGATGCGGATGGCGCCGCCGAGCACGGTGCCGTCGGCGGCGCGGTCGAGAGCGAGGGCCTGACACAGCTTGCCCGGGCCGTTGGCCAGGTCGACCGGGCGGAGGTGGGCGCCGCGCCGCTCCTGCATCAGCTCGACGCCGGCCATCGGTGCCAGCGCCCGCAGCAGCACCGCCTGAGCGTCGCCCTCGGCCCCCGTGACCACGTTGGCGCAGTGGTGCATCCCGTAGGTGAAGTACACGTACAACCGCCCGGGTGGCCCGAACATCACCTGGTTCCGGGCCGTCGGACCGCGGAACGAGTGGCTCGCCGGGTCGTCGCGCCGGTACGCCTCGACCTCCACGATGCGGCCCCGGCACGGGCCGACCACGAGCACCTTGTTGAGCAGCTCGGGCGCGACCACCGGCGAGTCGCGGCGGAACCACCGCTCGACGAGCACGCGCTCGCGCCGCGCCGCGGGCATCGCCGTCACGACTCCTGGACGAGCACCCGCACGCCGTCGGCCATCATCTGCACGGCGATGGCGGCCACCAGCATGCCGGCCACGCGCGTCACCAGCAGGATGCCGGCCTGGCGGATGACGCGGGCGATCAGGCCCGACCACCGCAACGCGATCCACAGCACGATGTGCACCGCCGCGAGCGCCAGGAACAACTGCGTGTACTCGCTCACACCGGAGGCCCGCTGGGTGAGCACGATCGTGGTCACGATGGCGCCGGGGCCGGCCAGGATCGGGGTCCCCAACGGCACCATGGCGATCGACGTGCGCTGCTCGGGCGACGCCTGCTCCAGCTCGTCACCCTTGCCGGTCAGCAGCTGCAGCGCGACCATCAGCAACAGCAGACCACCGGCCACCTGCAACGCCGGGATCGACACCTTCAGGTACGACAGGATCTGCCGGCCGGCCAGGGCGAACGTGCTGATGACGAGGGCCGACGTGGCCACGGCCATGAGCGCGGCACGGTGCCGATCGGGACGGTTCAGCCCGCCGGTGACGGCCAGGAAGACCGGCACGGCACCGGGCGGGTCCATGATCACCAGGAAGGTGATGAAGGCCTCACCGAAGAGGCGAAGGTTCACGCGTCGCCGGCTTCGCCCAGCGCGAGCACGCCGAGGTCGGCACCGCCGGCACCGAGCACGCCCGAGTCGCGGTACACGCCGAGCTTCTGGCGCGAGTCGGCGATGTCGAGGTTGCGCATGATGAGCTGACCGATGCGGTCGAGCGGCCCGAAGGCCGAGTCGCTGCGCTCCATCGACAGGCGCTCGGGCTGGTACGTCAGGTGCGGTCCGGTGGTGTCGATGATCGTGTAGTCGTCGCCCCGGCGCAGCCGGATGGTGACCTCACCGGTGACGGCCGAACCGACCCAGCGCTGCAACGGCTCGCGCAGCATCAACGACTGCGGATCGAACCAGCGGCCCTCGTACATGAGCCGGCCGAGACGGCGACCCATCGTGCGGTAGTTGTCGAGCGTGCCCTCGTTGTGGATGCCGGTGACGAGGCGCTCGTAGGCGATGAACAGCAGCGCCATGCCGGGCGCCTCGTAGATGCCGCGGCTCTTGGCCTCGATGATGCGGTTCTCGATCTGGTCGCTCATGCCGAGACCGTGGCGACCACCGATGGTGTTCGCCTCCATGACCAGCTCGACCTGATCAGAGAACTCGACGCCGTTCAGGGCCACGGGCCAGCCCTCCACGAAGCGGATGGACACGACCTCGGCCTCGATCACCACGGCCGGGTCCCAGTGGCGCACACCCATGATGGGCTGCACGATCTCCA
>JAYVMH010000343.1:0-5181 GCA_043759015.1 Actinomycetota bacterium | reverse complement strand
GTCGGGCGGTTCCACTGCCGGCAACCTGGCGTGCACCTCGACCTTCGCCGTCAGGCGCACCAAGCGCGAGGCAGGGGCAGTTGCGCGATCGGACGTGGCTCGAGGTCGACGCAGTGACCAGTGTGAAAAGCCATGGTGCCCGGGTACGGTCGGAGTCGTCGGTGCAACGGTCCACGGTCCGTCTCACCCGTATCGAAGCGTTCGCTTCCTCTCTGGGCTCTCCTCGCACGGGACGGCCCTCGCGTTGTCTGCTGAGGAGGTCCGATGTTCGCACGATTCGTTCCACTGCGCCCGTTCCCGGCCGTTCACACCGCCGTCCGCCACCCCGGGGCGGTGGCGTGATGGCGGTATGCGACTTTTGCGATCAGGAGATGACCATCGCCAAGTCGTGCACCATCGACGCGTTCCATCGCGCCGGCCGGCGCATCGCGATGATCCCGTTCGGCAAGGAACGCGGAAGGTCCCGGACGGCCAGGTGCGGTGACTGCGGCGTCGCTCGCGGTGGCTTTCACCATCTGGGGTGCGACCTGCAGGACTGCCCGTCGTGCGGCAGGCAGCTGTTGTCCTGCCGATGCCGGTTCGACGAGGACCCTGACGATGATGACGACGACGACGACGATGACGATGACGATGACTGCGACCTCGACGACCTCGACGACCTCGACGACCTCGACGACCTCGACGACCTCGACGAGCTTGAACCGCTCGGAGTCGACGGCAACGGCATCCCCACCGAACTCGCCCTCTCGGGCGGCTTGGACGTCGTCATCCGCCGCGCCGAGTATCCGGAAACCGACATCACCACCCTGAACGGCGTTCGCTGCACGACTGCGTTGCGCACGATCATCGATGTCGCGGTCGATCTGAGCAGGCAAGACCTGCACCTGATGTTCAGCGACGCGCTCGATCGCGGCTTGTTCACGCTGGAGGATGCCCGCCGACGCCTGGCCGAGCCCGACATGGCCGACTACATGGGCGCCGCCTTGGTGCGACGAGTCCTACCGCCGGGCTTGTAGCCTCCCGCCGCACCGCGCCGACAGCTCAACGACCTTCATTCGATGAGACTTGCGATCTGAAACACGTTGCCGAACGGATCGCGGACCATCGCCCGCCGATCGCCGTACGGGGTGTTGCGTGGATTCTCCATCGATTCGCCGCCGGCCGCCAGCGCCACCTCGTAGCAGCGATCCGCGTCGGCCACATAGATGCAGAGAAACGCGGCAAATCGGTCGCGTTCCGTCGCCTCGGTCACCATGATCACCGAGTCCCCGATCCGCATCTCCGCCGGGCGCCCCGCGATCGCGTCGCCCTCGGCCCCGAAAGCCTGGCGGAGGAAACGGATCTGGCGGTCGACATCATCGACGCCGATCCACGGCGTCACCGTGCGGAAGCCAGGTCGGGCGACGGCGGAGGACACCCTCAACGCGCGAGCTGCCGGTCGCCGCGGTTGCCACTCTTCGTCGTTGTTCCCGATGTCGTTGTTCTCGATGTTCGCCATCATCCGTCGCGCCGCGGGCCGGCCGCAAGGCGGTCCTCCCATAAGGTTGACCGACCGGCGACACACCTCGTGGTGCGGCTGAGGGCCATGGGTGACGATCGAAGCAGCGAGGTGACGTGATGAAGGTCCCCAAACCCGCCGAGGCCGACCGGGCACGGTTCAGGTCGAAGTGAGCTGCTGATCCGAGGCCATCTGTGCGTGGACCCATTCGTCGACCCTGCGCCACTGCTCGTCCAGCCATGCGATCCGATCGGCATCCGCGCCAGGGATGTCGGCGGCGGGGACTCGCCACGCGGTGACCCGGATCGGCTCGATCAGTGGCGCGGCTCGGCCGAGTGCGGTGAACGTCGCGAATCGGTCGAGCCCGGCGTGGGCGATGACCACCACGTCGGCCCCAGGAATGGTGTCGAGCAACGCGACCACCCCTGCGGGGCGCGGCGGCAACACATGGCGAAGCGACGCCAGCCGATGCGCCCGATCCGGGTTGGTGTCGGCGAACTTGGCGAGGAAGCGACTGAGGAGTTCTGGGCGGAACAGCCGCCCTTCGGGGAAGATCACGACGGCGGTCTGCGCATCGACTCCGTCGTGCAGGTGTCGCACCAGTTCGCGTGCCTCCGGTCCGTTGTCGCGGGGGATGAACGCCGAACCCGTGCGACGGTAGATCAGGTCGAACCCCGGGTCGGCCAGCAGTTCGGCCATGATCACGCCCTTCGTTCGATAGCCGAGGCGTTGGTAGATCAGTGTGGGCAGCGACGCGTCGAGGACGTTGACGTGGCGGCAGAGCACGATGACCGGACCCGGCGTCAGCGCCTCGATGGCGCCCGGCTCGAGCTCGAGACGAACACCGAGCAGTCGTTCGGCGCGACGTGCGATCACCTCGATCGACCACGCTTGCAGTCGCTGGTGGCGACGGATCGAGCGCGGGCCGTCGAGCCGGGTGCCCATCCCGGCGATCAGCCACAGCACCGGGGCCAGGACGATCTCGACGGTGTCGTTGATCGCGTACTGAAGTGAGAACAACGCCACGCGGACGGTCGGCAACCGCCGCCTCCCGCGGCCGAGATCCGCCACCGCAGACACGGCGAGGATGATCGGCGTCGCAGCGAGCCCGAGTGCGGTGACGGCCAACATCGTGGGGATGGTGCGCGCTCGCCGTTTCCATCGCACAGCCGAACCTTCGACGTCGATCATTCCGGCTGACCGCCCGCGGCCAGGTCGGCGGCCAGGGCATGAAGTCGATGGAGCGGCTCAGCAGGGAGCGGAGTGGCGGACTCGGCCAGTGCCGCCTTGAGTCGCTGGTAGTCCGACGCGGTCAGGCCGCAACGTCGGCAGCCGTGGAGATGGGCGGCGACCTTGGCAGACGTGCCCGGGTCGAGGCCTTCGTCGAGGTACCGCTGGATGAGTCGCCCGATCTCGACGCATCGGCTGCCACTCCTGCGTCGGAACATGTCGAGTGCATCGGTCGGCTTCATCTGTGTTGTCTCCTGAACTCTGGATCGCGTTCCAGGCGCGTCCGCATATGATGGCGAGCGCGGTGAAGCCGGCTCATCACGGTGCCCGACGGAACGTCGAGCGCGGCCGCGGCGTCGTCGTAGCTGAGTCCGTGGACGTCGACGAGCTCGACGACCTGTCGGAGCCGAGGGCTGAGGTGCGCCAGCGCGCCGGCCAACCACGGTTCGGTCATTGCGTGGGTGGCAACGTCCTCCGCGCTGGGCGATGGAGGGTTGTGCCGATCCGCCTGGCCGATGGCGTCGTGTTCGTGCAACAGGCCCGGTCGTTGCCGACGGTGCCGATTCAAGTTCGCGTTGCGCAGGATCGTCAACAACCACGCCCGCGGGTAGCGGCCGTCGAACGTGCCCAACGCGCGATAGGCGCGCAGCAGCGTGTCCTGCACGAGGTCCTCGGCGTCGTGCGTGCTGCCGGTGATCGAGCGCGCCACACGGAACAGCACCTCGATGTGCGGAACGACGATGGCGTCGAAACCACTCCTCACCTTGTCGTTCATCGTCCGCAGTCTTCCTCCGCTCGCCTTACGAACCCGGTCAGCAACGCGATTCCTTCCATCGATCTGGGTGTCGACGAAGGAGCTTTCGATGGAAGTGCGTCGAAGCGTCGGCGGGTTGTTGCAGGCGTCCGCCCACCATGGGCGAGCCTGTTTCGAGGAGACCTCTCATGTACACCCGACCGATCAGCGAAGCGCCCTCTGCGATGCTGTCGTGATGTCGAACCCCGCGGAAGCCGCATCCGCTCCGACCGTCGTCCGGCTCGTGGGTGTCTACGACGCCGACGGATCGCTGCGCGGTGAGCTGGCCTACTGGGTCGGTGCTGGTCTGGGGCGCGCGCACTGCTCGCTGTGCGACATCACCCACGGACGGGTGCGCGAACGAACCGACTGGAAAGCGTGTCGAGCGGAGCTTCCTGTCCGTTTCGACACGTTCCACCGCGACGACCAGCCCACTGCCGTTCGATCTGCGTTGGGTGGGGTTCTGCCCGCGGTCGTCGCCGAGACGGCCGCGGGTGTGGTGCTGCTCCTCGGACCGGACGAGCTCGCCGCGTGCGACGGCTCGACCAGTCGCCTCACCGCTGCCATCGAGGATGCAGTCGCGCGCGCAGGCCTCGGCTGGCCGACATGAATCGGCAGCAGCGCGCTCGTTTCGACCGGTTCTTCGACGACCGCTACGACGCCATCGTGGCGGCGCTCGACCGGGCGTATCCGGGCGAGGGTGCTCGCCGTGCGCACTCCAGCCTCGCGACCGCGTATCGATTCTGGGGAAAGGTGGAGCTGGATGGCGACCCGGAATTTTGGGTCCTGCGCGACGCCTCGGCGCCCGGTCCAACTGTCGAGTGCTGGGTCGCTGATCCACCGGTCGCTGATCCACCGGTCGATGCCTCCGCGCCCGACCACCGCGACGCCCTGGACCGAGAACGTGCACTCGTGGTCCGCGCTGCCAGGTGGCGGCGAGCCGCCGCCTCTGTGGTGCTGTCAGCGTTGGCGCTGGTGTTGATCGCCGCGGAGCTGTTCGTCGCTGGTCGCTGAACCACCCCGATCGCGGCGACCGCCCGGCGACTATCGTCGACGGAACCACCCGAGAAAGGCATTCACCATGAGCACTCAACCGTTGGAAGGCGCAATCCAAACCACTCGCTCGGTCCTGACGGGCGTGAGCCGCGACCAGCTCGGGCAGTCGACCCCGTGCGCGTCGTGGAAGGTCTCCGATCTGATCAATCACATCGTCGGTGGGCAGCACTTCTTCGCTGCCGGTGCCATGGGTCAGCCGCCCGCGGGCGACGGCACCGACTTCTCCGCCGGCGACTTCGTCTCCGCGTTCGACGAGGCATCGGCGGCCTGCCTCGCCGCCTTCCGAACGGACGGCGTCATGGAGGCGATCCTCAAGCTGCCGTTCGGCGAGATGCCCGGCGCGTCGTTTGTCGGGCTCGCAGCCACCGACACGTTCACCCACGGCTGGGATCTGGCCAAGGCAACGGGTCAGCCCACGGATCTCGCTCCGGACCTCGCCGCCGGACTGTTGGTCGGTGCCATGCAGTTCATCTCCCCGACGTTCCGCGGCGAGGACGGTGTGGCGCCGTTCACCGCCGAGCGGCCCGCTCCCGCCGGTGCGTCGAACGCGGATCAGCTGGCGGCCTTCCTCGGTCGAACCGTCTGACACCGCTCACGACGCGAT
>JAYVMH010000342.1:0-11435 GCA_043759015.1 Actinomycetota bacterium | reverse complement strand
ATCGACGCGATCGTGAGTCACCAGCCCGGTAGCCGCGTGTACCGCGTGATGACCGCCGTGGCGTACTACGGCGCGCTACGACCCTCCGAGGTCGTGATGCTTCGTCGTCGCTCGCTCCTTTTGCCACTGTCGGGCTGGGGTCGGATAGACGTGACGGAGGCCGACGTCTCGCACGACGAGCCGGGCGAGCCGAAGACGGGGCCCCGCAGTATTCCGATCCCCCCGGTACTCGTCGAGATCCTGCAAGCCTGGGTCGACGGGCACCGCTTCGAGAGCGACGCCCTGATCTTCCGCACGCGCAACGACAAACGGCCAACGGGATCGAACTGGACACGCGCATGGCATCGCGCGCTCGCCGCGATCGGGCAACCTCTGCTACGTGTCTACGACTGCCGGCACGCGGCGGCGACAACGTGGCTCAAAGCTGGCGTCCCGCTCGGAGAGGTCGCCCGACGGCTCGGACACAGCGTCGAGACCCTCGTGTCGACCTACGTCGGTGCCATCGTTGGAGACGAGGAACTGGGCAACAAGCGCATTCAGCTCGTTCTCGACGGAGTGCAACCGGACGAGTCCATCGTCGATGATTCGCACGCGTGATGGTGAAGGGGCGCGGATCCTCGTCAACGGCTCTTCGCTGAGGGAACGCGCTCGGACGACAACGTGTTGTGCGTGGCACCGTCCTACCGCTCGGCGCGCTGCGATATGCCGGTGATCCCGGGTGCGCTGGAAGGGCCGGAGTGCAGTGCGGTTCCAGCGGCTTTGCCTGTCGTTTCGAGCGGCGATACCGGGCGCCTACTCATCGGGGGTCACAATGTCAGCAGCGCGTTCGGCGCACGGGCCGCAGGTGCGCCCGTCTCCGTTGTCGACAGACGTGGCGGGTGTGGCACGATCGTCCAGTCCCGATCGACGACGTGCCGCAGCGTATCGCGGCCCGGATTCCGCCCCACCGGGTGAGGCGGTTTGAGCCCGGGGTGAAGACCTTCGCCCGGGGTGAACCCACGGATACGGCGAGCGGCTTGCCAGCCTGCGGTAGCAGGAGGAGAGTGCGCAGCAGGGGACGTCAACAGGGAGATCTCATGCCCAAGTACCCTGATCACCGCCTATTACACCGCCGAGGGGAACAAAGGGGTGGTGGCCAAGGGTGGCGCCAGCCGCAACACTGCGATCCAGGCCAGCCTCGAAGTTTGGGTGGAACCCTTGAGGGCTTCTACTTCGGGTTCGGTGGCGACGACACCGACGGCCTGGTCGACGTGGCTGGCAATGCCTTGGCATCCGGGCTCCAGGTCGGCGCCGGCGGCATGGCCACAACCGGCGCAGTGGTGTTTGATCACTCTGGAGGAGATCGACCGGACCGCGAACGGTCCCATTGCCAGTCCACCCGGTATGTGACCGGGAACCCCTCGTGCGCCCGAGGATGGCACGACCATCAGCGACGCGTGGGCGCCGTTGGTGCGCGCCGACGAGAGAGTCGAGTGGCCTTGCCTGAGGCTCGGTGCCGCCAGGAGTGGGCCGGCCGGAGGGGTTCGCAGCCTCTTGCCAGTGTTCGATGTAGGCGCGTCGGATCGTGGGTTTCGCGCCGCGCTCTGGTCTACGGTTTGGGAGTGCGGTTGGGGGTGACCGGTCGGTGACGACGGCGAACGTGACGGTGTTGTTCACCGACATCGTGGGTTCGACCGCGCTGGCTTCGAGCATGGCTCCTGATGCGGCGGACGAGCTGCGTCGCGCGCATTTCGCGATCCTGCGTCAGGCGGTCACCGAGTCGGGCGGCACCGAGGTCAAGCAGATGGGTGACGGGCTCATGGTCGTGTTCCCCGCGGCGTCGGCGGCGCTGTCGTGCGCGGTTGCTATGCAACAGGGAGTCGAACGCGACAACAGGCGACGCGAGTTCGCGGTTGGGTTGCGGGTGGGGCTGAGCGGGGGTGAGGTCACACCCGAGGAGGACGACTATTTTGGTGATCCGGTTATCGAGGCGGCCCGGCTATGCGCTCGGTGTGAGAGCGGTCAGGTACTGGCGGCGGACATCGTGCGGTTGATGGCGGGGCGCCGTAGCCGTCACGAGTGTCGTTCGGTGGGGAAGTTCGCCCTGAAGGGTCTGCCTGAGCCGGTGGAGACCGTCGAGGTTCTGTGGGAACTGCTGGACGCGTCCGACCCCGGGACCGTCGTCCCCCTACCGGGACGTCTGGGGATACGACCGGCAACGGGTGTGGTGGGCCGCGAAGCCGAAGTGGCGGCCGTCTTGGATGCCTTCAAGCGGGTCGCGGGGGGCGAGGGCCGCGAGGTGTTCCTCATCTCGGGCGAGGCCGGTCTGGGCAAAACTACGCTCGTCGCGCAGGTGGCCCGGGTCGTGTTCGACGGCGACGCGTGCGTGTTGTTCGGGCATTGCGAAGAAGGCCTTGCCGCTCCCTATCAGCTGTTCACCGAAGCGCTCAGCCACTTCGTCACCCACGCCCCCCTCGAGCAGCTCGTCGCCCATGTGGACGCGCATGGTTGGGAGCTGGCCCGGTTGATCCCGGTGCTGTCAACGAGGCTGCCCGGGCTGGGGCCATCGAAAGCACCTGACGCTGATGCGGCGCGTTACCAGCTGTTCGCGGCGGTGGTGGGGCTGCTGGTGACGGTGTCGCAACCAGCCCGTCGTGCTTGTGTTTGATGACCTGCATTGGGCGGATGAGGCGAGCCTGCAGTTGCTCCGGCATGTGCTTGCGTCGGATCAACCGATGCGGCTGCTCGTGTTGGGGATCTACCGCAACCGCGAACTGGCACACCCCCACCCGCTGCTCGAAACGCTCGCCGCCGTGCATCGACAGCACGGCGTCACCAGCATCGGGTTGGGCGGGCTCGACGACGACGGGGTCATCTCGCTGATGGAGGCCGCCGCCGGGCACGCGCTCGGTGACGACATCGTCCGTCTCGCCCACGCGCTATCTCGCGAAACCGACGGTAACCCGTTCTTCGTGACCGAGGTGCTACGTCACCTCGCCGAGACCGGGGCGATCCACCAAGATAGCACCGGCCGGTGGGTCGCCGCCGACAGCCTTGAACGATTGGCGTTACCTGCCAGCGTCCGGGTCGTCATCGGTGCACGCGTCGGGCGACTGGGACGAGACGCCCAACGGGTGTTGTCGCTGGCGGCGGTGGTCGGCCGGGACTTCGATGTCGATGTGCTGACCCGCGCCAGTGGCACCGCGGAAGATGAACTGCTCGACATCCTCGACGCCGCCATGTCGGCGTCTCTGGTGCGCGAGCTCACCGACACCCCAGGTCACTACGCGTTCGCCCACGCTCTCATCCAACACGCCCTGTATGAGGATCTCGGCCTCACCCGGCGGGCCCGGTCCCACCGGCAGGTAGCCGTAGCGTTAGAGGAGCTCTGCGGTAACCGACCCGGGGCTCGTATCGGCGAGCTGGCACGCCACTGGTCCAACACCGCTCAGCCCGTCGACCGGGCCAAGGCGCTCGACTACTCGCGGCGGGCCGCCGACGCCGCGCTCGCTGCCCTCGCCCCCACCGATGCCCTGCACTACTACACCCGGGCCCTCGACCTCTACGCACGACTCGACGATCCCGACCCGATCCTGGGCATCGACTTGGCGATCGGGCTGGGCATCGCCCAACGACAGACCGGCGAGCCTGCGTCGCGTGACACCCTCCTCGACGCGGCCCGACGGGCCGCCGTCCTCGACGACACCGAGCGTCTGGTGGCCGCCGCCCTGGCCAACAACCGGGGCATGTTCTCCGTGGCCGGTAGCGTCGACACGGACCGAGTCGAGATCCTCGAACTGGCCCTCGGGCGACTCCCCGCTCGCCACCCGTCCCGTGCCCTCGTTCTCGCCAAGCTGAGTTGCGAGCTCGCGCATGTGAGCCTCGCGCGGAGTCAGGACCTGGCCCACGAAGCGGTCGCGCTCGCCCGATCCGCGGGCGATGACGCCACCATAGTCAGGGTCTTCGGTGACGTCTGCTTCTCATTGTCCCTACCGCAACTCCTCGAGGAATCGCTGTCACGAGCGGCCGAGGCTCTTCGCCGCGCTGAGCGTGTCGACGATCCAGTCCTGCTGTTCTGGGCCGCCATGGATTGCGGCGATTTCTCCCTGCAAGCCGGGGACATCGACGAGATGAACCGGTGTTTCGGGATCGGCTGGTCGATCGCCCGGCGGCTCGACGAGCCGACCCTGAGCTGGTACAGCACCATGAAGCGCGCCATGTGCGCCCAGCTCGCCGGCGACATCGACACCGCCGAAGCGTTCGCTACCGAAGCTTTCCGCGTCGGCACCGACGGCGGCCAGCCCGACGCCGCCGATCTCTACGGTTTCCAAACCAGGGCCCTGATGATGCAACGCGGGACCATCGGCGCGACCATCCCACGGCTCGAGCAGCTTACCGCCGAGAAACCCGAAGCGGCAGAGCAGATCAGCGCAGCCCTGGCCCATGCCTATGTCCCGGTCGGCCGAGTCGACGACGCGCAACACCTGAGGGAGCAGTACGCCGCCAGCGACCTCGAACAGCCCACCCGTCTTCAGAGGCTCGAGACACTGACCGAGCACGCCGCCGTGACCATCGCGTGCCGCGACACCAAGATGGCGGCGTCGCTGTTCGGGCGGCTCGCCCCCTTCACCGCTCAACTATGCACAACCGGCCTGAGCGTGACCGATCCCGTCAGCTACTTCCTCGGAGGCCTCGCCACGGTTCTGGGCCGTTACGACGAAGCCGACGCCTACTTCGCGTACGCCGACGCTCTCAACGAGCGTGCGGGTGCCACGTACTTCACGGCCCACAACAACCTGGCCTGGGCCAAGATGCTCGCGGAACGCAACGACCCAGGCGACACCGAACGAGCTCGAGCGCTCGTCACAACCGCGCACGCCGTCGCGGCCGCTCACGGATACACCGACATCGAACGAGGCGCTGCCGAAACCCTCGATCTCCTGTAGCGAACGCCTTTCGAAGACCATGCGCTCGGGCGCACGGTCATCGCGCGGGCTGTGGTGTGGTTCGTTGGGCGATGAGGGTGGCGAGGGATGCGATGTCGAGTCGTTGTCGGAAGGTGTTGACGGTGCAGGCTTCGACGTGGGTGGGTCCGTTGGCTTGGGCGGTGGCTGAGCGGGGGGAGGTGGAACAAGGGGCCCATCTCTCCGAACCATTGGCCTGCGGTCACGGTGCGGGCCACGTGGGGCGCGCCGTCGGCTCCGGGGACGATGATGTCGATGGCTCCTTGGGTCACCGTGTACACCCAGTCACTCGGATCACCGATACGGAACAGGACCTGGCGGTCGACGAGTTCGATGGGTGCCGGGGCGGTGTCGGGTACGGGCCGGCGGGGTGCGAGCTCGACGGTCTGATCGGCGAGGGGCAAGAGCCGGTCGTCGTGGGTGGACACCACGACGATGCGGCCGTCGGTGGTGAGGCGACGCAGGAGCCGTAGGACGCCTTCGAGGTTGGCTTGGTCCAGGTGGGCGGTGGGTTCGTCGGCGACGACCATGGGTGGGTCGAGCGCCAGGGCACGGGCGATGGCGACGCGTTGTTGTTGCCCGCCGGAGAGTTGCCCGGGCCGGTGGTGGCTGCGGTCGCCGAGTTCGACGTCGTCGAGGAGTTGCTGGGCCCGCACGCGCGCCTGGCGGGTGCGGTATCCGGCGGCGCGTAGCGGGACCATGACGTTCTCGATGGCGGTGAGCGAGGCGACCAGGTTGAACGCTTGGAACACGATCCCGACCTGATGTCGCCGGTAGGCGGTGAGCCCGCCCCCGTCGAGCGCGGTGACATCGATGTCGCCGAACCTGACCCGGCCCGCTGTCGGCCGCAGGATCCCGGCCAGGCACGACAACAGGCTGGTCTTGCCGCACCCGCTCGGCCCGAGTAGGAGCACGAGCGCGCCAGCCGGGGCGTGCACGCTCAACCGATCGACCGGGCGCACCGTCGATCCACCGGACGAGTACTCGATCGTGAGATCCTCGACGTGAAGCTCGGCGGTGGCGGTGACCATGGCGTTCACGGTCCGGCGAACGCCATGGCCGGGTCCGTGCGGACCACCCGACGCAGCCCGGCCAGGCTGGCCAGCGCACCGACCGCCAACGCCAGACCGGCCAGCGACGCATACGCCGGTGCGGGAATGGCGACCGGCACCGGGAACACCGGCACCAGCACGAGGGCCAAACCCACCGCCAGCACCCCGGCGGTGACGGCCAGGACGACCGACTGAACGAGGAGCCCGGCCAGGATCCCGGTGTTGGAGACGCCGGTTGCCTTGAACACGGCGAAGTCCCGGGATCGTTCCAACGCGGTGATGTACACGACCGAGGCCACGATGCACCCGGCGATGACCCACAGCATCAGGCGGACCTGATCGATGGT
The DNA here is from genome assembly GCA_043759015.1 of Actinomycetota bacterium. GTDB lineage: Bacteria > Actinomycetota > Acidimicrobiia > Acidimicrobiales > Ilumatobacteraceae > UBA668. The sequence continues at coordinate 5,093 of JAYVMH010000342.1, read as the reverse complement.
GCCCCGGGCGTTCGCCAACGGACGCAACACGTCGGCCTTCACGTCGCGCACCGTCAATATCGACAACGACAGCCCACCCGCGGCGTCGGCGACGAGCACCGGCGGTTGGACGGTCCCGCGGACCACGATGGCGTTCGCCACGTCCCCGTCCCTCGCCCCGGCGAACAGGTGCTGGGCCGAACCGAGATCGACGTACACGTTCGGGAGACCCGCGAACATCGTGGCGTTCCGTGTCCGGCCCACAACCGTGAAGATCTGCGAACCCACCCCGAACGTCTCACCGAGCCGGTAGCCGAGGCGCTCATCGACCACCGCGTCGGTGCCCTGCCCGATCGGGCGCCCCTCGGTCACGACCGGGCTCCCCAAGCCGTCACGGACCACCCCGAACAACGTGATGTCACGGAACTTCTCACCCGGCCGCGGTCGCCCGCTCGACGTCAAGCGACGAGTCGTCTGGTGGACCACCAGCAACGGATCAGCCCGTTCGATGCCCGGACCCGTGAGCTGCTCGGCCCACGACGCCCGCAACGGGACCAGCGTCGTGAACGGCCCCGGCACCCCATCGCGCACCAGCCACACATCCGCACCGACCGCTCGTAACGTCCGATCGGTCTCCCGTCCGAACGACGCCGCCACCCCCGACAACAACAACGACACCGCGAACACCAACGCCGTCGCCGCCACCGCGATCGCGAACCGCAACCGCCGCCACTGCAAGTCCCGCAACGCTGCACGCACCATGCCACACCCCCGGGCGGGAACGAGCCACCCGCCGTGGATCGTGCGCTCACCGAACGCAGACCGTCAACGACGCGCCCGTCACCCGCAGATTGTCGCACCCACGACGTGGGCCACGTGTCCAACGGCACGGCGTGATCGTCGTCGCTGCGACGGTCTCCACCGTCGGGTCAGCGCATCGTTCCACCACACGACGCATCCCGGAGGCCACCCATGTTCGAGCGCATCACTACAGAAGCCATCGGGACCGAACGGCAGCTGCTCGTACACGACACCCGCGGGGCACACCTCGTCTCGATCCGGCCGACCGTTCGTGCCCGGATCGCCGGCGTGCTCCGCCAGCGGCGCCCACTGTCTGCCGCTCGCCCCGCCGTGCGCGCCCTCAGCACACCACGCCACACGGCACCCGCGCTCTGACCGATCCCGGGCGCTACTGTCTGGCCAGCCGCCCGAGGGCGGCCCGGTCGAGCACATGGATGGCGCCGCGCTCCACCCGAAGAACGCCCTGGCGGAAACCGAGCTCGAGAGCCCGATCCGCGGTCTGGCGGACCGTGCCCGCCGCGTGGGCCAGATCGTCCTGCGACATGCGGATCGGCTCGTCCCCGTACGCGTCGGCAAGCACCAAGAGCCGCCGCCGCAGGCGGGACTCGGCAGGCAACAGCAGTTCAGTCGTCAGCTCACTGGTCCGCACCACCCGTTCAGCCACCGCCACGACCAGGAACGGTCCACACCCGGGAACCGCGCCCGTAGCTCCTCGAAGTCCTGCGCGTGGAGCACCCAGGTCTGGGTCGGTTCCAGAGCCCGCACTCGACCCATGCGGCGATTGCCCGGATGGACCAGCGCCAGCTCCCCGAAGAACTGGCCCGGATGCACCACGCGCAACGTCACGGCCTGACCCGCCAGCGTCGTCACTTGCACCTCGAGCCGCCCCGACTCGACCAGGTACAAGCAATCGCCCCGATCGCCATCGTTGAAGACCACCTGACCCCGCTTGAAGGTACGACGACACAGCCGACCGATGACCGCCGTGGGCTCCTCCGCACCCAACGAGTCCAACAACATCGACCGCACCAACCGCGAGTTTCGCAGGCAACGGCGACCGCTGCGTTCTCCTTTCCCAGCAGCAAACGGCGGCAAGGACGCCTTCGCTCTGTCAGGTGGAAGCGAACCGAGGATCCGAGGCGGTGAACTCAGTGGATGGCGTGCGGTGCGTCGAGGCGCTCGAGCACCGACGCGACGAGGCTGTCGCGGTCGAGTCGGGCGCCGGTCGCGATCGCATCGTCTCGTCCGGTCACCGCGGTGCGGGTGGAAGCGTCGACGATCGCGACGTGATTTGCGTCGAGATGACCGACGATGACGGCAGCGTCCTCGAGGCGATCGTGCCCCACCCACCACCGGGCGACAGCCAGCAACGACTGGTGAAGGTTGACCCAGGTGCGGTCATCGCGGGCGCCGGCGATAGCCGTGCGGAACACGCCAGCGGGATCTTCGACGGCGCCGAGGGCGGCGAGGTCGGCAAGGGCGGCTCGGGCTCGGCTACGGCTGTAGGCAATGTTGTGGTCGTCGGCGAGCGCGAGCGCCTCCCGGCACGAGGCAACGGCCAGCGCGTGCTGCCCGAGGGCCGCGTAGTACAACGCGAGCGATGAGAGCGTGTACGCAGTGAAGGCCGGGTTGCGTCGAGACGCGATGAGCCGTTCGGCGTGTCGGGCCCACATCCGTGCGCCCGAGGGATCGGTTTGGTGTGAGACGGCGGCAGCGTTCGCGGCGTGCAACGCCTCGAACGCCTCACCCCGTGGTCCACGACTGGCCCGAGCGGCGGCGATGGCGCCCTCGACGGACCGTGCGGTTTGTCCGGTGAACATGAGGCCCACCCAGAGCGTGTCCAGACAGCCGATGATGTCAGGGTCGTCCGGCGTGGCGGCGTCGATGCCGGCCTGCGCGATGCGCAGCTCCTTGTCGAAGTCACCGAGCTCTCCGGCCCAGACCGCAGCCGCGCCATACGCGGGGATCGGTGGGACAGGAAGCTCGAGGGCGCGCTCGGCCCAGCCCGCCACCTCGTGGCGAACATCCCACAACGCACTCCACGCGACGGCGTTGAGCAGGCGCCGCAACGTCTCCGGGTCGCGCCCATCGAGCGCGTGTTCGGCGGCGGTGCGCAGGTTGTCCCACTCGGCCTGGTAGACGACCTCGCCGGCCGTGTAGGTGTCGAACCACTGCACGGCAGCGGCCTCCGCCACCGACAGGTAGTGAGCGAGGTGCCAGTCGCGTCGTCGGGGCAGTTCGCCACGATCGGCGAGATGGGCCTCGGCGTACTGGCGGACGGTTTCCAGCAGCCGATACCGGATGCCGGTAGGCGTGCGTTCGATGGCGACCATCGACTTGTCGACGAGCGCGGCTGCCAGGTCCATGACCTCGAGCGGATCGATCGTGTCGCCGGCGCACACGTTCTCGATCGCGGCGAGATCGAAGCTGCCGGAGAACACCGCCAGCCGATCGAGCAGCAACTGCTCGGCCGGCAGCAACAGCCCGTACGACCAGTCCAACGTGGCCAGGAGCGTGCGATGCCGATCGGTCCCGCCCCGCGCGCCGCCACGAAGGAGCCGGAACCGGTCGTCGAGGCGGGCCAGCAGATCCTCTGGCGACATCGCCCTGATCCGCGCGGCCGCCAGTTCGATGGCGAGCGGGATCCCGTCGAGCCGTCGACACAACTCGACCACCACCCGGCGGTCTCCGGTCGCCGCGAACGTGGCATCAGCATCCGCGGCGCGGTCCAGGAACAGCTCGACACCTTCAGTCTCGGGATCCAACGATCGCACCGGCCATACCCGCTCAACCGGCACTCCCAGCGGTTCACGCGATGTCGCCAGCATCGCCACCGTCTCGCACCCCTCCGAGATCGCCTCGACCAGGCCGCTCACCGAGGCGAGCAGATGCTCGCAGTTGTCGAACACCACCAACGCACGGCGACCGCGCCAGGCGTCCACGAGCGCCCCGGTCGGGGTGAGGCCCGGCTGCATGCGCACCCCAAGCACCCCCGCGACCGCGGGCACCACCGCGGCCGGGTCCTCCACCGAGGCGAGATCACACCACCACACACCATCGACGAAGTCGCGACCAGCGGACTCGGCGACCTCCAACGCCAAACGCGTCTTGCCCACACCCCCAACCCCGGTCAACGTGACGACCCGGCCCCGACGCAACTCGCCGGCCAGCGCGCGGCACTCGGCGAACTGACCCACGAACGACCGCCACACCGACGGCAAGTTCCCCACCCGATCGGAAAGCGACCGCAACGGCAAGAACGATCCCGGACCGAGCTGCCACACGTGCACCAAGTGAGCCACATCCTTCAATCGATGCTCACCAAGATCCTTCAGATCCCCCCGACCCAGCAGCGCAGCCGTCACACCCGACACCAGCACCTGTCCGCCGTGGCCCGCCGCCATCAGACGCGCCGCCGAGTTCACCGTCGGCCCGAAATAGTCGCCGCCACGCTCAACCGCGGTGCCGGTGTGGATCCCCATCCGCACCCGGATCACCACCGGATCCGGCCACCGCTCCCCGCCCAGCTCGACCTGCGCCGCGAACGCTGCGTCAGCCGCGTCCGCCGCGGTCGTGAACGCCGCCCCGAACCCATCACCCGCCGTCGAGAACACCAACCCGCGGTGGGCAGCGATCACCGAACGAATGATCTCGTCATGACGAGCCAACCCAACCGCCATCGCCCCAGGATGAGCCTCCCACTGCCGCGTGGAGGCCTCCATGTCCGAGAACAAGAACGTGACCGTGCCCGTCGGCGCAACTCCCGTACCGCCAGTATCGCGCCACCCAGCCAACACGACCATCGCGCCATGACCACCCCATCCCCAGGCACCTCACCTCTGCACCCGCTCCCCCGCCAATCCACAGGAGGACCGCTTCCGGTTGCACTGCCACAGCCGCCCGAGGTCACCCGACGGGCCCGCCCGGGATCAGGCGCGCTCCAACGCGGCATAGGCTGCCGCCCGGGATCACTGATCAGCCGGCCATTGTGGAGTTCTCCCCGGATCAGGGTCGGGCAGTTCCTGTGCGAGCGTGATGGCGGCCGGGTGGCGGCTCGAGGCGCTCCGGTTGCTCAGCCCCAACGCCTCGCTGCGCGAGCTGTGCCTGTTCACGTGCCTCAGCCGGTGCTCACCGCTACGATGGTGCTGGGCGGTCGCGGAGCGAGCCGCGCAGAAGGCAGGCTGCACCGACCCGTGGGACTCCTAGCCCTGATCGTTCACGAGTTTGATGGGGGTTGAGGGCGCGTATCCGCGTTGCGGCCCTCCTGGCCTGGTTTTCTTGGTGTTGCGACACATCCAGAAGACCCGACCAGG
>JAYVMH010000341.1:0-5215 GCA_043759015.1 Actinomycetota bacterium | reverse complement strand
TCGGGGGGTTGGCGGCAAACAGGGTGAGGTCGCCGTCGAGCGACTTGTCGAGCGCCGAGAGCTTCACCGACAGCCAGGAACCCTGCTGGGCCGCGGGGAGCGTGATGTCGTACTTGTCGATCGCGCTCTGGGCGAGCGTGCCGAAGTAGAACGTGTCGGGAACGACCGGTGGTGTGCCCGACAGCCACGGATCGGTGACGCTGGGGCCCGCAATGGTGGTCGACTGGGTGGTTGCGCCGTTGTTGACGGAGATCGTGATCACGCCCGCGGGCCGGGCCGGTTGGCCGGGCAGACCTGCGTACAGTCCCCTCGGTGCGGCCTTGAGCGACAGCTGCACCGCGCCTGGCGGAAGACCGGCGGGGCCGAACGTGAGCACCTGCGGATCAGCGGCCGACACCGACACCGGTGCCAGTCGCGAACAGGTGCCGAACTGGCACACCGTCGTGCCGGCGCTCGAGTCGTAGGCGAAGCCGGTGGGCAGCGTGATCGTGACCGTGGGTACGGTCGGGCCGACGCTGAACTGCACGTTGATCGGTACCCGCTGCCCGAGCGCGTACCGGTCGAGGCTCAGCGCCGCCAGCGGCATGTCCTCCCACGGGAAGTCCGTGGGTGTGATCAGCTGGGCGAGGCAGTTGCCGAGGGTCACGGCGCCGACGCACACGGGCGGTGGTGCGGGCGGCGAGACGTCGGGGATTCCGTCGGCGTTGAAGTCGCCGTTGAGGGCGTAGGTGAGCGGCGAGAGCGGCTGCGGCAGGGCGTTGAGCAACGGGATGAGCTTGCTCATCAGGATGTCGTTGACCGGCACGAACGTGGTCGGCACGCCGTACAGCGAGAGCTCGAGCAGCGTGGCATCGGGATAGAGCTGCAGGGTGTTCGGGTTCTTCACCACACAGACATCGGCGGTGTACGACGCCGACAGGCCGCACCAGTACGCCGTCGGATCAGTGGGCGGAACCGGCAGCGCCGAGGAGAGCGTCGTCAGAGGCGTGTTGATCAACAACAGCGCCAACAGGCTGAGCTTGCCCAGCATCGCGCCGGTGGAGTCGATCTCGTAGAGCGACGCGTTGGCGATCAAGTTGGTGCCCGGTGTGGGCGAGTTCTGGATGAGGTAGGCGACGTCGGCGAACGTGACGCTGTTCAACGGCCAGGTCGCGTACTGGCTTCCGGCGAGGACCTGGGCCCAGGTGACCGGGTTGCCGGCAGCGTCCTTCACCGTCAGCACCAGCGAGGAGAGCGGCGTGTTGAGGACCGAGGCGAAGTCGCCGACCTTCAACGCGGTACCCACCTTCAACGCGGTACCCACCTTCAAGGCCGTGATGACCCGCAGCAGCGTGCCGACCTTCAGCGCGGTGCCGACCTTGAGCGCGGTGCCGACCTTGAGCGCAGTGGCTGCCCGGTACGGCTCGCCCACCTTGAGGGCGGTGCCGACCTTGAGTGCCGTACCGACCTTGAGAGCCGTCGCGCCGGCGAGCTTGGAGTAGACGCCCGACACGGCGTCCGGGTTGGCGTCCAGCGCCGAGACCGGGATGTCGGCGAGCGCGGTGCCTCGAGGACCGGTGACGGTGGTGGCGCCACTCGTTGCGATGAGCGCGGTGAGGCCGTCGTGGCAGAACCACACGCCGTTGATGTCGGGCGTGGAGCCGCTGCGCAATGGCGCGGTCAGGTTGGTGTCGCCGAAGGAGTTGGCGTAGCTGTACACGTTCGACTGGGAGTACTCGGACGTGACGATGACCACGTCGATCGGGTATGTCGACGTCCAGCTGAACCGGTGGTCGTCGTTGGGAGAGATGCTGACCGTGCCGCCACCCGATCCCGGGAGCGCGAAGGATCCCGCGCGAGCGTCCTCGCCGACCTTGACGCCAAAGGGCAGCGCTGGGGTGAGCGTCGAGCACGTCAGACTCCCGGCCACCACCGTCGGGACGACGGAAGCTGAGTTGGCGATCTGCGGCGCTGCCGCGCCCACTACTACAGAGCTGATGACGAGCGCCATCAGGCTCAGCACTCTCAAACGACGGTTCATCGGGGGACCCTTTCGACTGCATGCGCGCGAGCGAGAATTTCGTTGTTGCATCGTCACATCTTCCCGTCCGCTTGCTCAGCATCATTGGTGCTGGGGTCCTACGTCAATCGTCTAGCCGACACATTTGGCATAATTCACAACGATGTCAATGTTAATCGCGCCCTTCGTGCCTGGACTGCTACTGCGCGAGGCAGAGGCCAGACAGTTGCTGCCACACTGGACGAGACACTGGACGACAGAAGGCTCGTTTGTCTTTGCCGATATCTCCGGTTTCACCCGGCTGTCGGAGCAGCTCGCCGAGTTGGGCAAAGCAGGTGCGGAAGAACTGACGGTGCTGCTCAATGGCACGTTCGAGACGTTGCTCGGTGTTGCCCGTTCCGAACGTGGCGACCTGGTGAAGTTCGGCGGCGACGCGCTCTTCCTCTTCTTCGACGGAGTCGATCACGCGCTGCGAGCATGCCGCGCCGCGCACGGGATGCGTGCCGCGTTGAAGGCTCGCGGTGCCGTCGTCACCGACCGCGGGCGAGTGCTCCTCAGGATCTCGATGGGCGTGCACAGTGGGCCGTTTCTCTTCGTGGTCGCAGGTGACGCACAGCGCGAACTCTTCGTGCTCGGCGAGCATGCGACCACCGTCACGGCGATGGAAGCAGGGGCCGACGCGGGTGAGATCCTGGTCAGTCCTGCGACCGCCGCGCTGCTCCCTGAACGCTGGCTCGGTGAGCCCAAGGAGGGCGGTGTCCTGTTGCGGACCGTCACCGGCGCGGCGTTCGGCCCGACGCCACCAGACGCTGCCGGGGCGGACGTCGCGTCGGACGCGGACCTCGATCTCGACCCCTACGTGCCCCGCGCCATCCGCCACCGGTTGCTCGACGGCGAGCACGGCGCGGAACATCGTCACACGACCGTCGCGTTCGTTCACGTGGGCGGCGTCGATGCGCTGCTGCGCGACCGGGGCCCGGCCGTCGTGGCCGAGCGGCTCGACCGAGCCGTCCGTGTCGCGGTGGAGGCGGCCGATCGCCACGAGGTCACCCTGTTGGCGTCCGATGTCGCCGGTGGCGGCATCAAGCTGATCCTCACCGCCGGTGTCCCGAACTCGGTGGAAGACGGCGAGGGTCGCATGTTGGCGGTAGGTCGGGCGATCATCGACGCCGATCTCGGTCTTCCAGTCCGCGTCGGCGTGAACACTGGCCACGTCTTCGCTGGCGAGGTGGGAGCACCGTGGCGTCGCGTCTACACCGTGATGGGCGATGTCGTGAACCTGTCTGCGCGACTGATGGCCAAGGCCGGGCCGGGTGAGCTCGTGGCGAGCGCATTGACCCTCCAGCGCTCCGCCACCCCGTTCGAGACCACGCGACTCGAGCCGTTCCTGGTGAAGGGGAAGCGTCTTCCCCAGCATGCGTCCTCGGTCGGGAAGCGGATCGAAGGCCGCGGTCGCGATGCGTTGGCCGCGTCGTCGTTCGTCGGTCGCGCCGGCGAACTCGCGCTCCTGCTCGGTGCTGCTCGCGCCGCGATCGAGGGGAAGGGCTCGGTCGTCGAGGTGCTCGGTGATGCCGGCATCGGCAAGTCGCGGTTGGTGCGAGAGCTGATCTCGATGTCGTCGGACATGCGTGTCGTGCGCATCACGTGCGAGCCGTTTGCAGCCGACCGGCCCTACTTCATGGTTCGTGTGCTGTTGCGCACGGGCGTGCGGATCCCCCTCGATGCCGGCCCCAGCGAGGCTGGAGAGCTGCTGCTCTCGTGGCTGGACGCGAATGCGCCGGAATGGCTGGCCTACGCGCCACTGCTCGCCGCGGCGTTCGACGCGGACGTGCCATCCACACGAGTGGTCGACGAGCTCGGCACCGACTTCCGAGCCGCGCGCCTGCGCGAGGCGGCGTCGGCTGTGTTGCAACGCGCGTTCGCAAGCCCGTTGCTCCTCGTGGTCGAAGATGCCATGTGGATGGACGAAGCGTCGGCGTTGGTGATCGCCACCGCGCTCCAGCACGTCGAGAACCTCTTCTGGTTCGGCTGCTTCACGACCCGGCAGCCGACCGAGGGGTTGTCGTCCCGCCTCGGCTTCACCAGCATCCCGATGGAGCTGGAACCGTTGGGCGACTCGCTCGCACAACAGCTCGCGGCCGAGCTCACCGACGACGCTGCCGTCCCGCACAGCGAGCTCGTCGAGCTGTGTGCGCGGGCCAACGGCAACCCGCTCTTCCTGCTGGAGCTGGCGGCAGCGCGGCGCGAGCTCGGTTCGCTCGATGCGGTTCCCGCCACCCTCGAGGACCTCATCGGAGCCCGCATCGATCGTCTCGCGCCGTCGGACCGCAACCTGCTCCGCCACGCGGCGGTGCTCGGCGACCGGTTCAACCCGAGGCTGTTCGACCGCACGCTCGGCGAGGCATTCCCCTCGCCCGTGCCGTGGCCGCGCCTTGGCGACTTCGTGGTCGTCGACCAGGGTGAGCTTCGTTTCACCCACGATCTCGTGCGTCGTGTTGCGTACGCCGGGCTGCCGTTCCGGCTCCGTCGCGAACTGCACCAGCGCATCGGCCGGGCACTGATTCCCCGAGGTGAGCCCGACGATGCGCGGCTCGGCCTGCTGGCGCTGCACTTCGACGGATCGGGCGATCACGCGATCGCCTGGAAGTACAACAGGATGGCGGGTGACCGGGCCCGGGCGAACTACGCCACGGTCGAGGCGACGGCGTTCTTCGAGCGCGCTGTCGGCAATGCTCGCGCCGGCGCCGGCGCGATCGATCCGACCGAGTTGGCCGAGGTGCACGAGGCGATGGCCGACGTCGCGATCCTTTCCGGCCGCTTCGACCTGTCGCAGGAGGGGCTCCGCAACGCGAGGCGACTGTGTGGACGCGACAACCTGCTCGGGTTCGCCCGCTTGTGCCGCAAGGAGGGCAAGGTTCGCGAGCGGCTCGGTAAGCACTCCAACGCGATCTCGTGGTTCCGCCGCGGGCTCAGGGCCCTCGAGCCGCTGGCGGATTCGGCGGGCACGGAGGTCGCGGCCGAGCGGGCACGGTTGCAGATCGAATGGGCGAGCACCCTCCTGTGGCGCCGGCGGTACGAGCAGAGCGTTCGCCTGTGCCGGGCGGCGTTGACGCACGCGCTCGCGTCCGGCGATCGGCGCGCCGAGGCGCACATCTATCGGCTGCTCGAGTGGGCACTCGGCGAGCTGGGCGACGAAGAGGCGCATCGGTACCGCGC
>JAYVMH010000340.1:0-11469 GCA_043759015.1 Actinomycetota bacterium | reverse complement strand
TCGGCCTTCTTGCCGACCTCGAGCGAGCCGATCTCGTCCTGCAACAGCATCGTGCGCGCGCCACCGAGCGTCGCCATCTCGTAGGCCATCTCGGCGGGGAACATCTGCGGGTCGCGGCGGGCGTCCTTGAACAGACCGGCCACGAGGTACGTCGCCCGATGGAGATCGGAGTAGTTGGACGCGTTGTTGCCGTCGGTACCGATGGCAACGTTGATGCCGGCCTGCACCATCTCCGGCATCAGGCCCACCTGGGTGACGCCGTAGCTCACCTTCAACGCGGTCGTCGGGCAGTGGGCGACCGACACGTGGTGCGCGGCCATCAACGCCAACTCGCGCTGGTCGATCTGCACGCAGTGCGTGATCGCCACGTCGCTGCCCAGCACGCCCAACTCCGCGAGGTGGACCATCGGACGCTGCCCGAACTCGGCGACGAAACCGTCGGGGTCGCTCATCGCCGGTGACATGTGGAAGCTCATCCCGACGCCGTGTTCGGTGGCGAGAGCCCTCGCGGCCTTCCACAGCGGATCCGAGCACGTCGTGTGCCCGACGAGGGTGGACCATGCGCCGATGCGCCCGCCCGCCACCGACTTGAGATCACGCAGCTGCCGTTCGAGATGGCCGATCGCTTCGTCGGTGCGCTGGCGGTACACGCCTGGTTCGGGCGGTAGGTCCCACACCCATCGGCCGACGCGGCCCCGGATGCCGACCTCCACCAGACCGTCGACCACGTCGTCGAGGAAGCGGATCGTGCCGGCCTCGAGGAACGACGTCGTGCCCGACTTCAACATCTCGACGGCCGCGAGTTGGCCGGACAACCGCTCCTCGGCAGCGGTGTGCACGGAGTACAGACCGCACAGCCAGACGAACACGTTCTCCTCGAACGGCGTGTCGTCGGGGACGTACCCGCGCGTCAGCGGTTCGCCGGTGATGTGGATGTGCGAGTTCACCATTCCCGGTGTGACCACGAACCGTTCGCCGCCCACCACCTTCGCCCCAGGATTGCGCTCGGCGAGGTCGTCGAACTTGCCCACTTCGATGATCCTGTCGCCATCGATCAGCACCGCGCCGTGGCGGATGATGTCGCGGGTGGCGTTCATCGTCACCACGTGCGAACCCCTGATCAATGTGATCGCGCTCATGTCGCTCGATCGTAGTGTGAGCTGGGAGACTGCCCCCTGTGGAGCGCAGATCGTTGGGCGGCGCGGGTTTCGACGTCAGCACGCTCGCGCTCGGCACGATGATGTTCGGCGCGTGGGGGAACCCCGACATCGCCGAGTGCACCGAGATGGTGGACGTCGCGCTCGATGCCGGCATCACCACCTTCGACACCGCCGACATCTACGACTTCGGCCGCAGCGAGGAGATCCTCGGTGAAGCGTTGCGCGGTCGTCGAGCGGGCGTTCGGATCGCCACCAAGTTCGGCAACATGATGGGCGACGACCCGAGCCGTCGCGGCGGGTCTGCGCGCTGGGTGCGCCAGGCGGTGGACGACAGCCTGCGCCGGCTCCAGGTCGATCACATCGACCTGTACCAGATGCACCGGCCCGACCCCGATGTCGACATCTCCGAGACGCTCGGCGCGCTGGACGAGTTGGTGATTGCGGGAAAGGTCGGCGCGGTGGGCACGTCGTGCTTTCCGCCGGAGCTGATCGTGGAGTCGCACTGGGCGGCGGAGCGCCAGGGCGTGAACGCGCCTCGTTGCGAGCAGCCTCCCTACTCGGTGTTCTGTCGTGGTGTCGAGCGCGCCGTGCTGCCCACCTGCCGCAAGTACGGCATGGGCGTGATGGTGTGGGCGCCGCTGAACGGCGGATGGCTGACGGGCAAGTACCGCGATGCCGCCGAGGCACCCGACGGCTCGCGGGCGCAGCGCCAACCGCACCACTTCGACCACGGCGGGCCATGGCGAGCCCGCAAGATGGACCTCGTCGAGCAGCTGGCGTCGATCGCCGACCACGCCGGAGTGTCGCTGACCGGTCTGGCGCTCGGCTTCGTGCTCGCCCACCCGTCGGTGAGCGCCGCGCTGATCGGCCCGCGAACGCCGGCGCAGCTGCGCGACCTGGTCACCGCCGGGCAGACCCGCCTCGACGACGCGACGCTGGCCGCGATCGATGCTGCCGTCGCGCCTGGCAGCGACATCAACCCCGCCGACGCCGGCTACACCCCCGCGGCCTTGGACCCGACGCGCCTGCGCGTCTGAACGCAACACTCAACGACACGCAACACTCAACGACACGCAACACTCAACGACACGCAACACTCAACGACACGCAACACTCAACGCGCCACTGAACGGCAGGTCAGTGGGCGTCGATGTAGGGCCAGCGGTGGGGGACGGTGATGCCGGCGCGTTCGAGCAGCGACCGTTGCGCATCGGCGGCGGCGGACTGGATCGTGGCCTCGTCGACGAGCGTGCAGCGGCCCTCACGGAGCACTTGCCTCCCGGCGACGTAGACGTCGCGCACGGACCGCCCATCGGTGCCCCACACGAGTTGCAGGCCGACGTCGCCGCGAGGGCTCCAGCCCCAGCCGGATGCGCGGTGGACCACGATGTCGGCCTGCTTGCCCGGCTCGAGCGAGCCGATCCGGTCTGCCATGCCGATCGCCTCGGCGCCGCTGATCGTGGCGAGCTCGAACGCGTCGTGGGCGCCGAAGCGCTCCGGGTCGATCCGGGTGTCGCGCGCGATGCCGGCAGCGACCGCGGCCGCGCGCAGGATGTCGGCCGTGTCGCCTGCGTTCGAAGCGTCGCACCCGAGCGCCACCCGCCCGCCAGCTTCGACGATGTCGGCGTGGCGACCCATGCGGGTGACGCCTTGGCCGAGGCGGAGGTACGCCCATGGGCAGTAGGCGATCGCGGTGCGCGTGGTAAGGACGAGCTCGACCTCCGCGTCGTCGAGCCACACCCCGTGGGCGAGCAGCAGCTCCGGGCCGAGGATGCCCAGATGGTGGAGGTGCACGATCGGCCGCCGTCCGGTGCGCTCGAGGTAGCGCTCGGGGTCCGACGATGTGGGCGACATGTGCATCGTCATGCCCGTGCCCAGTTCGCGGGCGAGCGCACTCGCGCCCACGAGCAGCTCGTCGGATGCAAGATCGTGACCGACGAGCGTGACCCACCCCTCCACCAACCCGCCACGCGGATAGGACGTGACGACGCGCCGCTGCCGGTCGAGCACTTCGTCGGCGGGGGCTGCGAAAGGACCCTGCTCGATGTCCCATCCCCACGTGCCGATGGTGCCGCGGATGCCGGCCGCGGTCATGGCCGCTGCTACCCGATCGGGGTGGGCAACGGTGCCCGCCTCGACGACGGTGGTGACGCCGTTCTGCAACGACTCGATCGCACACAACGTCGACGAGATCTCGTCGTCGGCCGCCGAGTGGGCGGCGTGCAGCGGCACCGACCAGCCGAAGATCGACACGCCCGGTGCCAGCAGATCGGGAATGCAACCTCGCACGAGCGGGTCGCCCGTCTGGTGCTGATGGGCGTTCACCATTCCCGGTGTGATGACGCAGCCGACTGCCTCGTGGACGACCGCGTCGGGATGCTCCGTGAGGAGGTGCGACGTCGACCCGACGGCGACGATCCCCCTCTCGTCGAACACCACCGCGCCGCCGACGAGCACCTCTCGTCGTGCGTTCATCGTGACCACGTCGCCTCGAACGACGATCTGCTTCACAGCTGCTCCCCTCGGTGCCGGCGACCTACATTGTGGTCGGCGACCCGCCCGCATACATGGCTGCCGCGGTGGCCAACGGTGCCACCGTGCTGTGGGACGAACGCGAGTGGCCGGAGTTCAACGCCCGCTACGCCGCGTTCCGCGACCCGTCGGACGCGGAGATCTGCCTGTGGCGCGACAAGGGCACCTACCAGCCGGGCAGCCCTTCCTGATCGCCCACGACCTGAAACGCGGTCAGGACAGCGATCAGCCACGGCGAGGCGGCCGGCCGAACACGTCGCGGACCAACGGTTCGAAGTGCTCGAGGGGAAGCGTGTCGTAATCCGGGTCGAACGAGGTCTCGTCCCACTCGTCGGCGAACCGAACGGCCAGTTCGTACGCGGGATGGTCCTTGTGGCGTGACCGCATCATCGGGTCGAGCCCCATGCGGGCGTAGTAGTGCAGCCCCTGGAAGTCCTGGTGCTCGTTGACCACCCAACAGGCGTCGGCCGACACCCACGGGCGGATCATCTCGGCGGCGATGGCAGGGTGGTTCGCGTTGCTGACCAACTTTCCCATGTCGTGACACAGGGATGCGACGACCATGTCGGTGTCGGCACCGGCACGCTGCGCCCGCGTGGCGGTCTGGAGCGAGTGCTCGAGCTGGGTGAGGCGGAAGCCCTGGCGCAGTCCGTCGAGTGCACTGAGTTGAGCGAGGATGCGATCCGCCACGTTGTGGAGGTCTTTGGCCAGATGCGCCTCGATGTACGTCATGTAGTCGTCGCTGAACGTCGACATGCTCGTGCCGATCGAGCCATCGAAGTTGGCGCCGACGAGATCTGTGGGCGAGCTGGACATGTTGGCTCCTTATCGATCCCCGTTGAAGCGGTCGGGCAATCCTGACACCGTTCCGGCGACCCTCGCCGAGGGCGCACGGTACGGGTGCTGCGCGGTTGCGACGAGGTCCACGTCCACGCCGAGTCCCGGTGCGTCGGGAACGGGCAACCGTCCGTCGACGATCGCGTCAGGGCACAGCGCCGCGCCCCCGAACCGTTGCCACACCGGTGCCAGCGTCGGCGGGTACTCGATCAGTCGGATCGCCGGCACGCTTGCCGCGAGGTGCAGCGTCGCGGCCAATGCGACCGGCCCCGCACACATGTGTGGCACCACCCGCACACCGAACTGGGCGGCGAGGTCGGCGATCGCCCGAGCCTCCGCCAACCCGCCGCAGGTTGCCGGATCCGGCTGCAGCACCTGCACGCCGTCGCCCTGCATCGCCTCCAACGCCTCGGCGCGACCGAACAGGTGCTCGCCGTATGCGATCGGCACGGCCGAGGCGGCGGCGAGCCGGCGGATGCCGTCGCGCGCCCGCTGGGGCAGCGGCTCCTCCAGCCACGTCACGCCGAGTTGGGCGAGGCGCGTCGCCATCAGTTGCGCCGTCGGCAGCGTGAAGCCCTCCGAACCGTCGACCATCAACTCGATGTCGTGACCCAGCATGCCGCGCAGCTCCTGGAGCGTGTCGAGATCGCGCTGCCACTCCGGCCCGACGCGGACCTTCACCCGCCGCACTCCACGATCGAGCAGCGGGCGCATTGTGTCGAGGTGCTGCGCGGCCGAGCCTTCTTCCAGGAAGCCGCAGGACGCGTACACCTCCACCTCGTCGCGGTGGCGCCCGAGTAGACGGGAGACCGACGCGCCCTGTGTGCGCCCGAGGGCATCCCAGGCGGCGAGCTCCACGGCGCTGCGCGCCTGAGCGGCGATCCAGCCGTCGCCCAGTCGGCGGCGGGTGAACCCGAGCAGCCGGTCGGACAGCGCGGAAGGTGACTCGATCGACTGGCCGACGACGATCGGTGCGTACACGTCGTCGATGAGCGTGGCCAGCACGGACGCGTACGAGCAGCCGAAGCTGTCGCACGCCTCGCCGAACGCCACGACCCCGTCGGACGTCTCCAGGACGACGAATAGGAACGACATCGCCTCCCGTTCGGTCGCCACCGTCACGGGGGTCGCCGTCAGCGCCGTGATCGTCGGCGCCGTGGTCGTCAATGGACTGATGGTCTGACCATATCATCTGACCACATCATCTAGGATCAGGCGATGACCGAAGCCCGCTCCGTCGCGCCGTCGCTGCTCACGCATGTCGCCCTGCCGGTGCGCAACATGGAGGCGACGCTGGCGTTCTACGCCAGGTACACGTCACTGGTGAACATCCACGAACGCACCGACGACACCACCGGCCTGCGCAGCGTGTGGCTGGCGAACGAACGCGACATCACCGACGAGGGAGCGCGGTTCGTGATCGTGCTGATCTGCGGCTCGCTCCCGACGAAGATCACCGGCGACATCAAAGAGCACTACGGCTTCCTCACCTCGATCAGCCACCTCGGCATCTCGGTGGACTCGCGGGCCGAGGTGGATCGGCTCGCCGCGCTTGCGGCCGAGGAGGGCTGCCTGCTGCTCGGACCGATGTATCGCAACGAGGTGGTCGGCTACATCTGCCTCGTGTCCGATCCCGATGGCAACAACGTCGAGTTCTCCGTCGAGCAGGTCCTCGGGTGAACACCGCGAGAGGATCGCGAGGAACGGGCTACCGGATCGGCGCGGTGAACTCGTCGGTCGCGAGCGGGGTGGCAACGTCGGCGCGCACCATGCGCATCACGTGCGCGGCGCGGCCTTCCCATGTGGTCGGCGGCCCCACTCTGTAGAACGGTGAACGAAGGTTCCTCATCAACTGGGTGACCATGTCGGTGTCTTCGCGG
Source organism: Actinomycetota bacterium (assembly GCA_043759015.1). Taxonomy (GTDB): domain Bacteria; phylum Actinomycetota; class Acidimicrobiia; order Acidimicrobiales; family Ilumatobacteraceae; genus UBA668. Next base: position 5,060 of record JAYVMH010000340.1, on the reverse strand, counting down.
TTGGTCAGCTCCACGTTCTGCATGTCGGCTTCCATCTCCTGCGCCGTTCGGTCGCGGCCGTAGATGCGCGACACGAGGCGCGTGCGATCCGGAGCAAGTGGGTCGGCCCTGACCATGATCAACATGGTCGGGTAGGGCAGCGGGGTGAGCGTGGGGTAGATGAAGTCGGCGTAGTGGCCGCCGAGCACCTCCGGGTCGAGGTCGGCGCGGCCGCCCGTCGTGTCGAAACCATTCGGGTGCGGCTTGTAACCGCTGCAGGTCCGGCCGTCGAAGCGGACCATGGTGTCGAGCGACCGTCGCTGCGAGTTCAGACGGCGATGCACGAACCGCACGTGGTAGTCGTCGTTGGAGTTCTCCACGAACGCCTTCCAGTTGATCGGGTACTCCTGTTCGAGCTGGCGCGGGTACCGCCGGAACGTGTCGAACCGGTAGCGGTCGTAACGCTCGGCGATCGGGGCGATCCACTCACGGAACGTCGGGGCGCGGTGCGACAGGCAGCCGAACACGAGCTTGTTCCATGCGACCTCGATGCGGATCTCGACGAGGCCGAGCGAAGCCATGTCGATGCCGTCGGGGTACATGCGCACTCGATCGGGAATGCCCACCAGGCGTCCCTCGAGGTCGTACGCCCAGTTGTGGTACGGGCAGGTCATCGTCGACCCGCAGTTGCCGACCGGGTCGGACGCGACGCTGGCGGCGCGATGACGGCAGTTGTTGAGGAAGCCGCGAACCGTGCCGTCGCCGGAACGGACGACGACCACCTGCTGCATTCCGATCTGACCGGTGATGAAGTCGCCCGCGTCGGCGAGATCCTCGGTGTCGCCCAGCCACACCCAGGAGCGGCCGAAGACCCGCACCATCTCCTGGTCGAACAGGGCCGGGTCGTAGGCCTCCCACGGCTGCAGCATCGGCGACTCGCTGCGCGGCACGAGGCCGTCGGTCTCTCGGTTCGTTGCGGTCATCGGTCTCGCCTTCCTGCACGTGTCGCGATCAGGCACGTCTGGAAGCCGATCGGCTCGATCATGCGGATGTCGACGAACCCGGCACCGCGCAGCCACGCACCGAACTCGTCGGTCGTGAACGTGAAGCCGTTGATCGTGCTCGCCATCATCGTCGCGCCCATCATCACCGCGTGGGGGTTCGCCTTGTGCTCGGGGTCGCAGAAGTAGTCGGCGAGGATGAGGCGGCCGCCGGGACGGAGCGCCCGGAACGCACGCTCGATGAGCTTCCTGGCCCCGTCGGCGCCCTCGGCCCGGCACACGTGCCCGAGCACCGCGATGTCGTACGCCGCTGATTCGATCGGCACCTCGAAGTAGTTGCCGGGCGCGAACGTGCATCGCTCTGCCACGCCGTGGTCCGCGGTCGTGCGGCGGGCGACGTCGAGCACGCCATCGAAGTCGTTGACGGTCGCGGTCGCCTGCGGGCATGCGCAAAGGATCGCGATGCTCCACGGCGCCCCGCCGGCACCCAGGTCGAGCACCCTTGCCGCCGGTGAGGCCGAATAGCGCATCCGGAGATCGGCTCGGATGGCACAGCGCAACATCGTGGTGAACGTGCCCTCCACGAGCGGCACGTAGAACGCCACCGGGTCGTCCTCGATCGGTGTCGAGGGCCGACCGTGCCGCACGGTGTCGGCGAGGCGGGTCCAGTTGTCGTGGGGGCCGGGCGCGACCGGCACGAGCCCGGCCATGCAGGCCGGCCCGTCGGTCACGAGGTAGCGGCGGGCTGTGTCGTTCAGCTCGTAGAGACCGGCCACCTGGTCGGCCAACCCCATCACCACCACGCCGTCCAGCAGCGCGCGTAGATGAGGCTCCGACACGTGCAGCTCTGCGGCCAGATCATGCGGCAGGCTCGGCCCGAGCCGGCCCAGCGCATCGAACACGCCGAGCTCCAACGCCGCGAGCAGCACGTGGTAGCGCCCCAGCCCTTCGATCGCGGCCCACACCGGAGCGGCCGCCGGCGGCTTGAAGTCGGCGAACGGTCGCCCCGTGTGCGCCATCGTGTGCGCCTTCTTGAGCTCTGGGTAGGGCGCGTCGCGTGGCTCGATCACGGTCACCTCAGGGCCGCAGGATGATCTTGCCGAAGAACTCGTTGCTCAACATCTTGCCCTGCGCCGCCGCCGCATCGGCGAGCGGGAACTCCGAGTCGATCGCGACGGGGAACCTGGCGTCGCAGAACGTTCGCCAGGCCGGTCCGAACTCGTGTGGGCGATACGGGTCGGAGCCGATGATGCGGATGCCGTGGTGGAACACGAAGCCGAGCGAGGGGATCGTCGCCGTGTCGCCGGAGGAGTTGCCGCAGTTGACGAGCCGACCGTGTACGCCGAGCGCGAACAGCGACGGCCCGAACAGGGCGGTGCCGACGTGATCGAACACCATCCGTACGCCCTTGCCGCCGGTGAGCTCCATCACCCATGAGACGATGTCGCCGGTGCGGTTGTCGAGCGCGTGGTCGGCGCCGATGGCGAGCGCCTGCTCGCATTTGGCATCCGAGCCTGCGGTGGCGAACACCCTCGCCCCGGCGTGCTTGGCGAGGTGGATCGCGGCCACCGAGAGCCCGGCGCCGGCGGCATGGATGAGCACCGTCTCGCCTGCCTGCAGCCCGCCGGTCGCGAACAGGGCGTGTGACGCAGTGAGGTAGCACGTCGGGAACGTGGCGGCGTGCTCGATCGGCATGTCGGGCGGCACGGTGTACACGTGGCTGGCGGGAGCGAGGCACAGCTCGGCGTAGCCCCCGTCGACGGTGGCGCCGATGACGCCGAGCTCGCCGTAGACGTCGCCGAGGCCGGCGAGCTTGGAGTTGTCGGCCACTCCGGCCAACGACGGATCGATCACCACGCGGTCGCCGACCGACACCTCGATGACTGCCGAGCCCACCGCGACCACCGTGCCGGCCACGTCCATGCCCGCGATGTGCGGCAGCGTGAAACCGGGCAGTTGGTACCAACCGTGGCGTTGGACGACGTCGAGCCGGTTGAGCGCACACGCGCTCACCCGCACCACCACATCGCCCGCACCCGGCTCCGGATCGGCGACGTCGACGAACTGGAGCACGTCGTCGCCGCCCGGGCGGTCGTAGCGGATCGCCTTCACCGCGTGGCCCCGTCCGAGTCCGTCATTTCAGGCCGCGGATGAACGGGCGTGCCAGTGCGGCAGGTTGTCGTACTCGAGTGGCGAACATGGCCATGGCGACGACCGTGACGACGTTGGGTGCGATGGCCAGGAACGCCGGGTCGATCGACTTGAAGCCGAGCGCGGGGATGGTGAGGGCGAACGAACCGACCAGACCGAACACGACGCAGCCGGCGATCGTGCCCTTCAACGTCCAGCCGCCGAAGATCACCGCGGCGATCGCGATGAAGCCGCGGCCACCGATCAGCGAGTCCTCGAAGCGACCGGACCGGGCGAACAGGAAGTAGCCACCGGCGAGGCCCGCGAGGGCACCGGTGAGGTAGATCGTCTGCCGCCGCAGCCGGTTGACGTGCAGGCCCGACACGTCGGCAGCATTCGGATCCTCGCCGATCGCGCGGACCTCGAGGCCCCATCGCGTGCGATAGAGCAGCCACCACACCGTCGGCACGATCGGGTATGCCAGGTACAGCACCCACGGCTGGTCGAACAGCGCGGGACCGAGCAACGGAATGCGCGAGACGAGCGGGACCGTGAGGCGGCGCACGACTTGCGACTTCGGCTCGATCGCAGTGGCGAGGTAGCCGACGATGCCGAGCACCAACACGTTCAGGACCAGGCCGACCACGAACTGATCCGCGGGAAGGCGATGGCTCATGTTCGCCTGCACCCACGCGACCGCGACGCCGGCAAGCATCGCGCAGACGAGCGCGAGGAGCACCGAATGCAGCTCGAACTGCCCGACAGCTCCGGCGAATGCACCGGCGAGCATCATGCCCTCCAGCGAGATGTTGATCGTGCCGGCCTTCTCCGCGATCAACTCACCCGATGCCGCGATCCACAGGACCACGGCCGCGATGACCGCGTTGCGATAGGCGCTCTCGTTCCTCGCCACTTCACCGACCGCGTGCCAGAAGCTGCCCATCACACCCTCGCACTCGACGCAGCGAGCGCACGGCGACGCTCGTGGAGGTACAACAACGCCGGCGGCAGCAGCAGCGACAGCACCAGCAGACCCTGCACGACATCGGCGATGCGGCCGGACACGCCGGTGGCTCGCAGGTAGCCCGAGCCGGTACGAAGGCATCCGAACACGAACGCCACGAAGATGGCGACCAGCACGCGCTGGCGGGCGACGAGCGCCGCGAGCAGACCGGCGAACCCGATGCCGGCACCGAAGTCGGCCACCAGCTGGTAGTTGCCGAAGTCGCCGCCGGCCAGCATCAGCCCGCCGGCCAAACCGGCGAAGCCGCCGGAGACGAGCATCGCGCCCAACCCGTATCGGCGCTCGCTGACGCCGGCGCGTTGCGCAGTGCCCGGGTTGCGACCGAGCATCGACAACCGGAAGCCGACCACCATGCGACCGAGCACGAACCAGAGCACGACGGCGATGATGATCGCGATGAACACCGAGATCGGGAACGTGTTGCCGAACATCTTCACGCGGGGGACGTGCGTGTCGGCCGGTAGCGGTTCGCTGACCTGGTTGCGGTTGGCGCGGTTGCCCGCGGGCGCGAGCAGCAGCGACGTGTGGCGCAGTCCGTAGCCCATCAGGTTGGCCGCGACGGTGCCCATCAGCAAGGTGCTCAGCACCTCGGGCACCTTTCGCCAGTAGCGCAGCACTCCGGCGATGCCGGCCCAGATTGCGCCACCGATGATGCCGATCAGGATGGACACCACCAGTCGAACCGGGCCGGGCCCGCCGAGGCGCGAGGCGGCGAACGCGGCGAACGCGGCGCCCATCACGAGCTGGCCCTCCTGCCCGATGTTGACCAGGCCGGCGCGGCCGTTGACGACCGTGCCGAGCGCCACCACCAGGATCGGGGCCGACACGCCGAGTGTGAGGCCGATGCGCCCCGGCTTGCGGATGCTGCCGTCGATGAGGGCCGTGAACACCTTCGTCCAGGACCCTCCGGTCGCCGCAACGACGAC
>JAYVMH010000339.1:0-5232 GCA_043759015.1 Actinomycetota bacterium | reverse complement strand
AAGCGCGAACCACTCGACCGTTGGGCGCATCGCGGGTGGTGACACCGACCATCGAGTCGGCGTCGAAGCCGAACGTCGTCTGGGCCTCGATGCCTTCGCTGACGACCGTCCACTCCCCCGACGCCACGTTCAGCAGGTGCACGTCCACCTGGCTCCACCCCACCATGAGGTGCACAAGGAGCCAGCACCCGTCGGGCGTCACCGTCACGTCCGGCCACGACTGCGGGGTGGGCAGTCGGTCGAACACCACCGGGTCGTCGTGCGGCGAGGAGCCGAGCACGTGGAACCGGATGTGACGGTGATACTCGTCGCCCTCCGGATAGACCGCATACCAGAAGCCCGAACCGTCGGGCTGCCACGCGACGGACGCGGCGCGGGTGTTCGGGATGCGATCGGCGAGGACCTCGCCGGTGTTCACCCGCATCACGTGGAGCAAGCTGTTCTCAGTGCCACCCTCGCTGAGCCCGTAGGCGACGAGTGACCCGTCGTTGCTGGGATGAAACCAGTCGATGGCCACGGCACCATCGGCAGCGAGCGTCGCAGGGTCCAGCAGCGTGCGAGCCGTCACGGTGGGATCGGCCGCGCTGCGCAGGACGAGCGCGTACTGGTCGGCGCCGAGCGCTCGCTCGATCAGGAAGAGGTGATCAGCCGCGACCGAGACGTCGAGCACGGTGGGCAGGGCGACGAGCGCGGAAAGGCGCTCGTGCCATCGACCCCAGCTGGGTCGGGCATCGAGCGCCTGACGGGTTCGTCGGTTGTGAATGGCAACCCACTCGGCGACCTCGGTGGACTCGCCGTCCTCCAGCCATCGATACGGATCGTGCACCGTGACGCCATGGTAGACGTCGGCCTCGGCGCCACGCCGGGTGGCGGGCGCAGGGGCGATGGGTGCGTCAGCCACGCCCCATGTTGGGACGCTTGCCGTGGTTCGCCTTGCTGCGGCGCAGGCGTGCCTTGCGCTTCTTGGTCTTCTTCGACATAGGCAACAACTCTATCGGGCTACTCCCCCGCGACCCAACGGAGCAACTGCTCCACGGGCCAGGTGTTGATCACCCGATCGAGCGGAACCCCCACCTCGGCGGCCCGGTCGCATCCGTGCGGCTGCCACTCCAGCTGACCGGTGCTGTGGGCATCGCTGTCGATCGAGAAGAAGCATCCGTACTCGACCGCCATCTGCAGCAGCGGACGGGGCGGGTCGAGGCGTTCGGGCCGGCAGTTGATCTCCACCGCCGTGTGGAACTGGGCGCACGCGGCGAACACGTAGTCGGGGTCGAAGGCGGAGGGGTCGCGCTTGCCGATCAACCTGCCGGTGCAGTGACCGATGACGTCGACGTCGGGGCTGGCCACGGCGCGCACCATTCGCGACGTCATGTCGTCGCGCCCCATCTTCAGCTTGTTGTGGACACTGGCCACCACCACGTCGAGCTGGGAGAGCACCTCCGGGCCGTGGTCGAGCGTGCCGTCCTCCAGAATGTCGACCTCGATGCCGGTGAGGATGCGGAACGGCGCCAACTGCTCGTTGAGTACCTTCACGTCGGCCAACTGCTGAGCCAGCCGTTCGGCGCTCAGGCCGTGGGCGATCGTGAGTCGGGGCGAATGATCGGTGAGCACCATGTACTGGTGGCCGAGCGCCATCGCCGTGCGCGCCATCGCCTCGATCGTCGCGCCGCCATCGCTCCACTTGCTGTGCAGGTGGAGATCGCCGAGCAGCGCGTTGCGATAGACGGCGCCCGCGGGTGTGATCGGCACCCGCGTGGCGGCCTCCAGGTCGACCAGGTACGGGAGGTCGCCACCGGCGAGTGCCTGTCGGATGACCGCGGCAGATGAGTCGCCGATGCCGTCGAGGTCGGTGAGGGTGCCGGCTTCGGCGCGCGTGGCGAGCTCATCTCGGGGCAGTGAACGGGCGACGTCGAGCGCCCTCACGAACGCCTTGGTCTTGAACCCGCCGTCGTGGGCGCGGTCGAGGCAGTGCACGACTCGCTCGAGCGCTTCAACGGGGGTCACCTGGCCGAGTGTATTCGCCGCGATGACGGCGGCGGAGGGTGCCCAGCAAGCCGATGCCGCCCACCAGGAAGGCGGTGGCGAGCTGGGCGACCCCTCCGCGCCCGCCCACACCCGTGCTCGGCAAGGGAGGGTCCTGTGCCGAGCCGGTTGGGGTGCGAATGGCCCGGGTCGTGTCTGGTTCGGTCGTTGGCGGTTCGGTCGTTGCCGGTTCGGTGTCGACAACAGTTTCCACACGCAGCGGGTTCGACGGGCCCGCGGTCGCGAGTGGCTGCGCGCCGAGCGGGTTCGGCGACGCAGGCACCCCGCGATAGACGCGCAGCGGGCCTGGCGCGTCTGTCGTGGCAACGACGGTGGCGGTGCCGAGCGGGAGCGGCACCGTCACCGTCGCGTTGCCATCCGCACCCGTCGTGGCCTCGAACGACGAATCGAGGCCGCTGACGAGCACGGCGATGGGTCGGCCGGGCACCGGTGTGGTCCCGGCGAGCAGCGTCGCCGTCACCACACCGTCGGCACCCACCGACACGGAAAGTCCCCAGGGACCGCTGAACGCGGCGGCCTCGGCATCGAGCGCGATCGCCTTTGCCTGCAGGTCGGCGCGACCGCTGGACGCGGCGAGACCGTCCAGGCGGGGCACGAGTGGCGCCGTGGGGTCGTCGGCGAAGTTCGTCCCGGCGGGGTCGAGCGCGTAGTGGTGGAACACCGCCCACACACCCGCCGCCGTGAGCGGGTCGGCGGTGTCGCCGTATCGCCACGCGAGGTAGGCGCCCTTGGCGCCCGTCGGATCGTTCGGGAACGATTGCGCGACTTCCGTCGACCGGTGCTGCGTCGTCGGGTGGGTGCCGCGATTGAACGTGCACGTGCCGACCCGGAACTGGCCGGCGTCGTCGGCGAACAGCCACTGCCCGGCCCAGATCGTCGACCGGGCATGATCCGCACCGCCGGCGAAGAAGCGGAGCGCGATGCCGGCGCACCGGTAGTCGCCCGGTACGTCGGGCTCGCCGAACCCGGTGTGCGCGACGCAGCCTGCCGGAATCGATGTGCCGAGCGGTTCGGCCCACGCGCCCGACGCCCACACCAGCGCACCGACCGTGCCGGCAAGCAGGAGAGCGACCTGGACGGCGAAGGGGAGGCGGCGGTTCACGACCACACTGGGCACGACGAGTCGGACGGATCGGCAAAATGCCCGCACCCGGCTCCCGGTAGCCTTCCCCCCTTCGCCATGGAACGCTTCGGCCTCGTCGGCCTCCCCAACGCGGGCAAGAGCTCGCTGTACAACGCCCTCACCGGTGGCGGTGCGCTCGCCGCGCCGTATGCGTTCGCCACCAAGGACCCGAACATCGGTGTCGCCAAGGTTCCCGACGAGCGAGTCGATCGCCTCGCGGTGATGTCCAAGAGCAAGACGCTCGTTCACGCGGCCGTTCAGGTGGTCGACATCGGCGGGCTCGTGGAGGGTGCGTCCAAAGGTGAAGGGCTCGGCAACAAGTTCCTCGCCAACATCCGCGAGGTCGACGCCATCGTGTTCGTGCTGCGGGCGTTCGTCGACGACGACGTCACTGGCCCCAGCGACCCGATCGAACACCTTCGAGTGGTCGAGATCGAGCTCGCCCTCGCCGACCTGGAGACGATCGAGAAGCGACTGAACCAGGCGACCCGCCAGGCCAAGCTCGACAAGGGTGCCGCAGGCGAGCTGGAAGCGCTCCAGGCCGCGTACGACGCGCTGAGCGACGGCAAGCCGCTCTACCGCGCTGGATTGAAGGCCGAGTGGCGCGAGACCCTCAAGCCGTACTTCCTGCTCACCAACCGTTCGGTGCTCGCCGTCGTCAACGTCGGCGAGAACGAGCTCGACTCGATCCCCGAGGTCGAGCAGCGCGTGCGCGACGAGCTCCAGTCGGCGGGCGACAACGTCGAAGTGATCGGCATGTGCGTGCAGCTGGAGGCAGAAGCCGCCAGCATCACCGACCCCGTCGAGCGGGCCGAGATGCTCGAAGGCTTCGGCCTGGGCGAGGGGGCACTGTTCCGCATGGTTCGCTCGTCGTACCACCTGCTGGGGTTGCGTACGTACTTCACCACCGGCGAGAAGGAAACCCGCGCCTGGACGTTCTACGCCGGCTCGAGCGCCCCGGAGTGCGCCGGCCGGATCCACACCGACTTCCAGCGCGGCTTCATCAAGGCCGAAGTCATCCACTGGGACGAACTGCTCCAGCTCGGCTCCTGGTCCAAGGCCAAAGAACTCGGCAAGATCCGCATCGAGGGCAAGGACTACCACCCCGTTGACGGCGACGTCATGGAGTTCCGCTTCAACGTGTAGCAGGGGTTTTACGGCCAGGGCAGTCGCGTCGATAGTGCGCCGACCAGGTCTTTCGCGTCTGTTGCTGTCCGCCGAGTAGTACCGAGTCCACACACGCTGCGTACTTTCTGCGTACTCGCGACGTGTTGTTGAACACGCGATCGCGCCTCACGACTACTCGTACGAGGCCGCCGCTATGAGCATCCGAGCAACGAGGTTCCAGTCGGGTTGCACCGGCTCGTCGCGACCTTGACTTGTGAAGAAGCCCGGCATGTCGGTGCACCACGCAGCAAGTGCCTCGAGGAATCGTTCGAGCGTGGGGTTCTCCCAGTCGGCCACGTTGTTCAGCAAGTCAGCGCGTAGCGCGACTACGAAGGCAGCCAGGTCCTCACGGGTGCGTACCGCGTCAACTTGCTGGGCGAAATTCACCTGCCCAGATTGCCATCTGACGGGGCCGGGCGGGACGGAGCACTCTCTTCGTGCGAGCGTCGATAGCGCTCCGCTGCGCGTCCGCCGTAGATCACCGTCCAGCAATGCCGGCAGAAGATCTCATCTCGGTCGGGGTCATACGAAGTACGTGCATCTGCTTCGGTGAGATCTCTGGCCACGGCCGGGTCGAGGGGACGAGCCAGTCCACACTCCCATCCGCCCTGAGTCGGCCGGAATCCAGCGTCGACAACCGAGTTGCCCGATGCGACGAGCCCGTCTACGACGACTTGAAGATGATCCCACTCGTGGCCTGACATCATCCGACAGCATGTCTCATTCTGCGATCGCCAGCCTGGTTACGCGGCCGATGCAAGTGCGTCCACCTGCCGTCGCGTGCGTGCACGAACCTTTGGTGCATGTGTGTGGTCTTCGCGATTTCTTTGGCGTTCGGTGCTGCGCTTGGGGCGCGACTGCCTCTGTAGGTAGGTGACGAGGAGGTCACCGATGAGCGA
>JAYVMH010000338.1:0-11560 GCA_043759015.1 Actinomycetota bacterium | reverse complement strand
TGTGGGCCTCCTCCTCCAGTTCGGTGGCGAGGCGGGTGGTGTGGAAGTTGCCGTGCATGTTGGCGTTGAACTCCACCATGGCCGATCGCATGCGATCGAGCACCTGGTCGGGCACCTGTGTTCCGGCCGGGTTGTCGAAGTAGATGCGCGGTCGACCACCGTCGCGAACCGCGAGGGCAGGGAACTTGGCGCGGATCGTGGTGACGTCGAAGCTCATCGGGCCAGCGTAGGCGCCGACCTCTGCGACGTCCGTGCGTCGTCGACGCGCGAGTAGAGCGTGGTGCGCTGCTGGAGCCGCCGACCGAGGGGGGCGACGAGATCCTTGAAGCGCTCCTCGGTCATCGCCTGGCCGTGGACTGCTCCCGCGGCACGGGAGATGTTCTCGTCGATCAGCGTGCCACCGAGGTCGTTGCACCCTGCGTCGAGGAGCTGGACCGCGCCGGCCACGCCGATCTTCACCCATGACAGCTGGATGTTGTCGATCAGCCCCCGATACGCGATCCGCGCGACGGCGTGCATCAGCAACGTTTCGCGAAACGTCGGTCCGCGGCGTGATGCCCGCTGCAGGTAGATCGGCGACGCCATGTGGACGAACGGCAGACCGACGAACTCGGTGAAGCCGCCGGTCACCTTCTGCAGCTCGCGGGTGCGCAGGATGTGGGTCGCCCAGCTCTGTGGGTGCTCGATCGAGCCGAACATGATCGTGACGTTCGAGGGCAGGCCGACCTCGTGCGCGGCCGCATGGCAGTCCAGCCATTCGTCGGTGGTGATCTTGTCCGGGCAGAGCAGGGCCCGTACGTCGTCGTCGAGGATCTCGGCGGCGGTCCCGGGCAACGACGCGAGCCCCGCTGCCTTCAGCCGACGGAGGTAGGTGGCGAGGTCCTCGCCGAGCCGCTTCGCGCCTTCAGTCACTTCGAGCGCGGTGAACCCGTGCACGTGCATGTCGGGGACCGCGTCCTTCACGGCGCGGGTGACGTCGATGTAGTAGTTGCCGTCGAACTTGGGGTGGATCCCGCCCTGGAGCGTGACCTCCGTGGCCCCGATCTCCCACGCCTGTTTGGCTCGCTCGGCGATGTCGTCGAGCGTGAGCAAATACGGCGTCCCGCGCAAGTTGAGCGACAGTGGACCCTTGGCGAACCCACAGAACCTGCACTTGAAGGTGCACACGTTGGTGTAGTTGATGTTGCGGTTGTGCACCCAGGTGACGGCGTCGCCGACCGATCGACGACGCAGCTCGTCGGCCACGGCTGCGACCTCGACGACTTCGGGACCACGGGCGCCGAACAGCGCCACGATCTGGTCGAAACCGACCTCCTCCCCGGCCTGCACCCCGTCGAGCACCTCGCGCACGACGCCCCGCACACGCGAAGTGCGATCCGCCGGAACGAGAACGACGGGCGGGCGGGTCTCGCCGGAGTACCACTGGGTCGATCGAGCAACCTTCTGCGGCCACACCTCGCCCGGGTCGTCGCGGGCGAGCCCTTCTGCATCGCTGCGATCCATCACCGCGAACCGGAGGTCGGCGTGCAGCCACCGTTGCGGGTCGCGCACGTACTCGGGATGGATCGTCAGCCGGGGCGCCAGCGCGAACCCCTTGGCCTCGGTGACCCGACGGAGGCGTTCGAGCGACGGCCAGGGGCGCTCGGGGTTCACGTGATCGACCGTCACGGGCGACACACCGCCCCAGTCGTCGATGCCGGCATCGAGCAGCACCCCGAACTCGTCGCTGAGGTTCGGAGGAGCCTGGAGGTGGATCTCCGGTGGCAACACCATGCGCGCGGCCGCGATCGACCACAGGTAGTCGTCGAGCGGGCACGGCGGTTCATGCTGCATCGCAGTGCCGGGCTTGGGAAGGAAGTTCTGCACGATCACCTCCTGCACGTGCCCGTGCGATCGATGCGAGGCGGCGATGGCCGCCAGCGCGGCAAGGCGATCGGCGCGGGTCTCACCGATCCCCACCAGGATGCCTGTCGTGAACGGGATGCCGAGCCGACCGGCGTGGTCGAGCGTGGCGAGCCGCCTCGCGGGGTCCTTGTCCGGCGCGCCCCGATGACACACGAGGTCGTCGCGCAGGCTCTCCAGCATCATCCCCTGGCTCGGCGACACCTCGGCGAGCAGGCGCAGCTCGTCCTCGTGCAGTGCGCCGGCGTTCGCGTGCGGTAGCAGCCCGGTCTCGGTGAGCACCAGCTCGCACATGGCGCGCAGGTAGTGGATCGTGCTGTCGTACCCGTGCTCACGCAGCCAGTCGCGAGCAATGTCGTAGCGGCCCTCCGGTCGCTCGCCGAGCGTGAAGAGCGCTTCGTGACAGCCCGATCGAGCGCCGTCCTCGGCAATGCGCAGCACCTGCTCCGGCGTCAGGTAGGGCGCGTCGAGGCGGGCCGGGGGCTGCGCGAACGTGCAGTACCCGCAGCGGTCACCGCACAGCATGGTCAGCGGGACGAAGACCTTGGGCGAGTACGTGACCCTCGTGCCGCGGGTTCGGTCGCGCACGTCCCGGGCGACGGCCATCAGCTCGTCCAGCGGGGTGTCGGAAGTCAGTTCCATTTCAGAACTCTATCAGCAAGCCCGGGCGGGGTAGGTTTTCGAGATGAAGGCGCACGCGCATCCGACGACGCTGGAACGAACGTTGGCCCTCGTCGGCGATCGCTGGAGCATCCTGATCATCCGCGCCGCGCTCCGTGGCCTGCGCCGCTTCGACGAGATCCACGCCGACCTGGGGATCGCGAGGCCGATCCTCACCAACCGGCTGCGCCGTCTCGTCGACGGCGGGGTGATGGCAAAGGACCTCTACCAGGAGCATCCGCCGCGCTACGAATACCGGCTCACACCGGCAGGCGTCGCCCTCTCGCCCGCGCTGGTCGCGCTCATTCGCTGGGGTGAGCACCACGTTCACCAGAGCGATACAGGTGACGAGGCCGACATCGTCCTCGTGCACGGCCCGTGCGGCACCGAGCTCGAACAGGGCTTCTGGTGCAGGCGCTGCGCGACGACGTTCCAACCAGCGGCCATTCGTGCGACCACACGCGCTAGAACTGCACCATGACCGTCTCTGCGATCGTCCTCGCCGCAGGCGAAGGCTCACGCATGCGATCGGCGCGGCCGAAGCCGCTGCACCTCATCTGCGGGCGCCCGATGGTGATGCACGTCATCCACGCACTGGAGTCCGTCGCGCCGGAACGAACCGTGGTGGTGGTCGGTCACGGCGCCGAGCGGGTGACCAAGAAGGTGCAGGAGCAGGCACCCCACTGGGCCCATGTGACGTTCGTCGAGCAGACGGTGCAGCACGGCACGGGCGACGCGGCAATGGTCGGGCTCGGCGCGTTCCCCGGCGACGACCTCGACGACACGTCAACGGTCATCGTCCTGCCCGGCGACACTCCGCTGCTGCAGCCGAGCTCGCTCGACGAACTGGTCGCCGTGCACAACGCCAACGAGTACGCAGCCACCCTGATCACGACGCTGCTCGACGATCCGACGGGGTACGGCCGGATCGTTCGTGCTCCGTCGAAGGCGGGCGACGGGCGGGTGCTGCGCATCGTCGAGGAACGCGACTCCAGCCCGGAGGAACGATCGATCCGCGAGGTGTGCACCAGCATGTACGCGTTCCGCCGCGACATGCTCGGGCCTGCACTGCGCCACCTCAGCCCCGACAACGCCCTTGGCGAGTACTACCTCACCGACGTCGTCGGTTCCCTCGCCGCGATGGGCCACCGGATCGGTTGCGTGCAGGTGGACGAAGCCGAGACCCGCGGCGTGAACGACCGCTGGCAGCTCGCGCTCGCCGAACGAGAGCTCCGGGCGCGCACCAACCGGCGTTGGCTGCTGAACGGGGTCACCATGCTCGACCCCCGCCAGACGTTCGTCGACGTCACGGTGCAGCTCGGACGCGACGTCACGATCTATCCCGGCACGATCCTCCAAGGCGACACCGTCGTCGGCGACGGATGCGAGATCGGCCCCGACACGCGGCTCGTCGACTGCACCGTCGGCAATGGCGCGAACGTGGAGCACACAGTGGGGCGCGACAGCGAGATCGGCGACGGTGCGCGTGTGGGGCCCTACGCGTTCTTGCCACCGGGGAGCACAGTGGCTTCCAGCGCGGTGACCGGCGCCTTCTACACTGCCCCTGCCGACTGATCGCGGCACCAACCAACATCCACCGGGAGCTCGGGCAGCATGGAGAAGGTCACCACCAAGAGAATGTCGCTCTATTCAGGGCGCACGCACCCTGCCCTCGCTCAGGAGGTGGCCGAACACCTGGGCACCGAGCTCGGCAATCCGGGCATCGTGCAGTTCGCCAACGGCGAGATCCGCGTGCGTTTCGGCGAGAGCATCCGCGGGTCCGATGTGTTCATCATGCAGACCCATTGCGGCCACGACGGGCGCAGCATCAACGACTCGATCATGGAGCAGCTGATCATGATCGACGCTGCGTATCGCGCGTCGGCCAAGCGCATCACCGCGGTCTGTCCGTTCTACGGCTACGCCCGCCAGGACCGCAAGGCCGAGGGCCGCGAACCGATCACCGCCCGCATGGTTGCCGACCTGTTCAAGGCTGCGGGAGCGAAGCGGATGGTCAGCATCGACCTGCACAGTGGGCAGATCCAGGGGTTCTTCGAAGGGCCGGTGGACCATCTCACCGCCTTGCCGGTACTGGAGAACTACGTCCGCAAGAACGCGGAGTCGCCGGTGATCGTCGCCCCCGATGCGGGTCGCATCAAGGTCGCCGAGCGGATGGCCTCGCACCTCAGCGACCGTGGCGCCGATCTCGCCTTCATCTACAAGCGGCGGCCCAAGGGCACCACGAACGTCGCCGAGGCCCGCGAGGTGATGGGCGACGTCAGCGGGCGGCTCTGCATCCTCAACGACGACATGATCGACTCCGGCGGCACCATCGTGTCCGCCGCCGACGTGCTGATGGCACGCGGCGCGAAGGAGGTGTGGGCCATGGCCACCCATGCCGTGCTCAGCGGGCCCGCGATCGATCGACTGAAGAACTCCGTGATCTCTCGGGTGGTGCTCACCAACACGCTGCCGCTGCCGCCGGAGAAGCAGATCGACAAGATCGAGGTGCTCTCGATCGCCCCGCTGATCGCCGACGCCCTGAACGCAGTGTTCGACGACACCAGCGTCAGCGAGATCTTCGGCGGGGAGAACCAGGCCTGACCGCCGGATTGTGACCCGGTTCGGCGGCCGGTAGGATCGTCGGTCGTTCTATCGCGCCATTGATCGAGGCCATTGTCATGTCCACCGCCAAGCTCGTCGCCCAGTCCCGTACCGTGATCGGTTCGGCCGCTTCCCGCCGTCTGCGGGCCGAGGGTCACATCCCCGGGGTCGTCTACGGCCAGGGCATGGCCCCCGTCAGCGTCACCGTCGAGCGCCGTGAGCTGCGCCTCGCCCTCAGCGGCGCGGCCGGTGCCAACACCGTGCTCTCGCTGCAGGTCGAGGGCAAGACCTACCCGGCGATCATCAAGGAACTGCAGCGCCACCCGATCAAGCGCACGGTCAGTCACATCGACTTCCTCACCGTCGACATGAACGAGGAGCTCACCGTGCACGTGCCGCTGCGTCTCGAGGGCGAGGCCAAGGCCGTCGAGGCCGAAGGCGGTCTGGTCGACCCGTCGGTGGACTCCATCGAGGTCAGCTGCACGCCGGCGAACATCCCCAACGAGTTCGTCATCGACATCACCGAGATGCAGCCCCACGACGTCATCCGCCTCGCCGATGTGCCGATGCCGAAGGGCGTCACGGCGCTCGGCGACCCGGACATGCCGGTGGTCACCGTCCTCATCACTGCCGCCGCCGTCGCCGAAGCCGGCGAGGTTGCTGAAGGGGTCGAGGCCGACGCCGACGCCCCCGAAGCAGAGTGATCCCACCGTCGGCGTGATCGACGCGCTGATCGTCGGGCTGGGGAACCCCGGACGCGAGTACGCACGGACGCGCCACAACGTCGGCGAGGAAGTGATCGCGCTGCTGGTCGGCCGGCTGGGCGAGAAGTTGAAGGTCGGCCGCGACAAAGCGGCGGTGAGCGAGACGCGCATGGGGACCAAGCGGGTCGTGCTCGCGTTCCCGACCACGTACATGAACGAGAGCGGGCTGGCCGTCGGCGCGCTGATGCGGCGCCACAAGCTCGTCGAACCGACCCAGTTGATCGTCGTCCACGACGAGCTCGACCTGTCACCCGGCATCGTCCGGGTGAAGGTGGGCGGCGGCCTGGCCGGCAACAACGGCCTGCGCAGCATCACCCAGCACCTGCACACGCAGGACTACGTGCGGGTGCGGATCGGCATCGGCAAGCCGCCGTCGAAGGAACACGGCGCGAAGCACGTGCTCTCCCGAACGTCGGTGGCCGAACGCGAGCTGCTCGACATCGCCGTGCAGCGCGCCGCCGACGCCGTCGTGGTGATCGTCGCCGACGGTGCCGATGCCGCGATGCAGCAGTTCAACGGGCTCTGACACCCATCGGACCCGGGATTCACCGGCAACCCGAAGGATCTTCGAAGCTTTTCCGAAGGTTCGTGCTCCAACGTGTGCCCAGAGACCACCACTGGATCTCCGGGCGAGCAGACGGCGAGGGGTGACAAGCAATGAAGGCAGGAACGACAACGATCCGGCTGCACGCAGGCGACGTGATCGAACTGGACATCGGGGGCGAAGCGACGACGGCGCTCGTGCTGCTCGCCAATCACGATCTCGTGATCCTCGACCCCTGCGACGGCAACATGCCGTTGGTGGCGCGAACGACCGAACTCGGCCACGTGCGCGTGTTCCAGCAGAACTAGGCGCGCTTGGCGTCGATGGTCAACGTGCCGCCGGGGAAGTCGGTGGTCATGGTCATCGCCGAGCCCGCGCACCTGGCAACCTTGAAGATGCCCATGTGGGCGTTGCCGAGCATCATCTGATCGTCGATCTGTTGCAACGTGCTGTCGAAGATCGGCGGCTCGGTGGTGCCGAGCGTGATCGTTGCCATCGCCCTCGCGGTCGTGAGGTCCGTGAAGGAGGCCGACACGGTGCCACTCGGGTCGGCCTTCCACTGGCCCTTGCCGATCCCGGCGAACATCACGCTCAGCACCGCGGCCTGACCGCCCGTCTTGAACGACGCCGTCGCAGCTCTCATCTCCGAGAAGTTGACGAAGAACGTGCTGTCCGCGGCGAGTGAGATCGCGGCACCGTCACCGCCGCCGGTCGGGGTGCTGCCGCTGATCCCTGCCTGGGGCGGGGCGACCATCTTGGTGCTGAGCCAGTTGCCCTGCTCGCAACGCTCCCCCGGCGCGGGCCCACTCGTGCCGTGGCCACTGCTGCAGCCACCGAGCAATCCGATGATCCCCAGCAAGCTCGCCCGCGCCACGACACTCGACCTCATGGCGCCATGCTGACAGCCTCGATGCGGTCCGTGCCAGCAGACCGCCACGGGGCGCTGAGCGCAGGGACGCGGAGCGCAGGGCCAGCGCTACCCTGACCCGCCGGATGTCGCTCGCTTCCCTCCCCCGTCTGCTCCGCAACGAGCCAGCGCTCACCCAGGCCATCGGCTCGGCGAGCGGGCTGGTCGCGGTCCCCGAGTCGGCGAGGGCCATCAGCATCGCCGCACTGGCGCAGCTCAGCGATCGCCGGCCGCTCGTCGTCGCCTGCCCCACGGGCACCGATGCCGGCCAGCTGTTCGACGACCTGTCGCAGTACATGCCCGAGGGCGACGTCGTGCTCTTCCCCGCCTGGGAGACGCTGCCGTTCGAGCGAGTGAGCCCGAGCGTGGAGACGATGGGCCGACGACTGGAAGTGCTGTGGCGGCTGCGTCAGCCCGATCGTTCGCCCCGGGTGGTCGTCGCCGGCGTGCGCGCCCTGCTGCAGCACCTCGGCCCGGACGCGACGGCGATCGACCCGGTGCACGTCACCAAGGGCGCGATCATCGACCCCGACGAGTTGCTGACCCGCCTCGTGCACGCGGGTTATCGCCGCGAGGAGCTGGTGGAGCACCGCGGCGAGGTCGCCAAGCGCGGTGCGATCATCGACATCTATCCGAGCACGGCCGACGCACCGATCCGCATCGACCTGTGGGGCGACGAGGTCGATCGCCTCACCGAGTTCGGCGTCAACGATCAGCGCAGCAGCCACGACCTCGCCGAGGCGTACATCTTCCCCGCGCGCGAGCTGATCCCGTCGCCCGACGTGTGTGCGCGTGCGGCGGCGCTCGTCGGGCGCGAGCCCTGGGGCCGCGAGCAGTGGGAGCGCCTCGGCGAAGGGGCGTTGTTCGACGGCATGGAGAGCTGGCTGCCGTGGCTGGTCGACGAACCGATGTTGCTCACCGACCTCCTCCCCTCCACCGCCAAGGTGGTGCTCGTCGAACCCCGGCGCATGCGCGACCGCGCCAACGATCTGCTGGCCGAGGAGCAGGATCTCGCCACCGCGCTCGCCAGTACCTGGGGTCGCGATCCGTCGCTCGGGTTCCCCCGGCTGCATGCGGACAGCGATCGACTGCTCGCTGCCGGGCAACAGGTGTGGACGGTCACGAGCACACCCGAATCGCCGGATTCACCGATGGTCAACGCCAGCGGTTGGGGCCTGGTCGTCGGCGACGGTGAGGGCTTGGCCAACCGGCTCCGCGACCTGCTCGTGGCCAAGTTCCGCATCGTGGTCGCAGCCGACGGCACCGGCTCGGCCCAGCGGCTCGCAGATCTCCTCCTCGACCGAGGGCTCGACTTCGCGCTGGCCGGACCGACCACCGACCTCACCAAGCCCGGCGGCTACATCGTGGTCGCGCCGCTGCACCGTGGCTGCACCGTCCCCGAGGCGAAGGTTGCCGTCATCGCCGAGGCCGATCTCACCGGGCGGCGGCGAGCCCACCGCCAGGCGCGGCCGCGCAAGCGCCAGGGCACGGGGCTGTTCGAGGACCTGAAGCCGGGCAACTACGTCGTGCACTACCAGCACGGCGTCGGCCAGTACGAGGGCATGGTGAAGCGCACGATCGGTGGCATCGAACGCGACTACCTCCTGCTCGCGTACAAGGGCGGCGACAAGCTGTACGTGCCGAGCGACCAGATCGACACGTTGCGTCAGTACGTCGGCGGTGAGGCACCGGTGCTGCACCGGCTCGGCGGCGCGGACTTCGCCAAGTCCAAGTCGCGCGTTCGCAGCGCCGTTCGCGAGATCGCCCAGGAGCTCGTCGTGCTGTACCAGACGCGCGTCCACTCCCACGGGTTCGCGTTCGGCCAGGACACCCCGTGGCAGGAGGAGATGGAGCAGGCGTTCCCCTACGTGGAGACGCCCGACCAGCGCAAGGCCATCGACGACATCAAGGCCGACATGGAGCGCTCGGTGCCCATGGACCGGCTGGTCTGCGGCGACGTCGGCTTCGGCAAGACCGAGGTCGCGATCCGCGCCGCGTTCAAGGCCATCCAAGACGGCAAGCAGGTGGCGGTGCTTGCGCCGACGACGCTGCTCGCCACCCAGCACGGCAACACGTTCGCCGACCGTTTCGCCGGCTACCCGATCCGGGTCGAGGTGCTCAGCCGCTTCCTCACCGCGAAGGAGGCGAAGAAGGTCATCGAAGGGCTGAAGACAGGCGAGGTCGACTGTGTGATCGGTACGCACCGCCTGCTGCAGGAGGGCGTCCACTTCAAGGACCTCGGGCTGCTGGTCGTGGACGAGGAGCAACGGTTCGGCGTGCAGGCCAAGGAGACGATGAAGAAGCTCAAGCACAACGTGGACGTGCTGACGCTGTCCGCGACGCCCATCCCGCGCACGCTCGAGATGAGCCTGGTCGGCATCCGCGACCTGTCGCTGCTGCAAACCCCGCCGGCGGATCGACAGCCGATCCTCACGTTCGTCGGCGGCTACGACGAGCGGGTCGCGGTGGAAGCGATCCGTCGTGAGCTGCTACGCGAAGGGCAGGTGTTCTGGGTCCACAACCGTGTGCAGACCATCGACATGGCGGCCGCGCGGCTGCGCGAGCTGGTTCCCGAGGCACGCATCGCGATCGCCCACGGCAGGATGGACGAAGGCTCGCTGGAACAGGTGGTGGTCGACTTCTGGGAAGGCCGATTCGACGTGCTCGTATGCACCACGATCATCGAGAGCGGCATCGACATGCCAACCGTCAACACGCTCGTCGTGGAACGCGCCGACCTGCTCGGGCTCGGCCAGATGCACCAGCTGCGTGGCCGCGTCGGCCGTAGCGGATCGCGGGCGTACGCGTACCTGTTCCACCCGCCGGACGCGCGGCTCAGCGAAGAGGCCTACGAACGTCTGCGCACGATCGGCGAGGCGACGGAGCTGGGCAGCGGCTTCAAGATCGCGATGCGCGACCTCGAGATCCGTGGCGCGGGCAACCTTCTCGGCGAATCGCAGAGCGGGCACATCGCCGCCGTCGGCTACGACCTCTACTGCCAGATGGTGAACGAAGCGGTCGCCGAGATGAAGGGCGAACCGGTGAAGGCGCCGTCGGAGGTGAAGCTCGACGTGCCCACGGACGCGTACCTGCCCGTCGAGTACGTCCCGAAGGAGGAGCTGCGACTGGAGGCGTACCGACGCCTCGCCGGTGTCACCTCGGCCGCAGAGGTCGACGACATCCGCGTCGAGTGGGAGGATCGATACGGGCCGGTTCCCGATGCGGCCGCGTCGCTGCTGGCCGTCGGCGCGCTGCGCGCGGAATGCCACCGTCTCGGCCTCCACGACGTGCAGATCACGGGGAACCAGGCGCGGCTGGGTCCGATCGAGCTGAAGACGAGCGAGGAGCTGCGACTGCGGCGACTCAGCCGCGAGGCGCTCTACAAGCAGGAGCAGCAACAGCTCGTCATCCCGCTCCGCCGGGGCGTCGCGCCGGCGCCGTTCCTCGTCGGTTTCCTTCGCGAGCTGGTCACCGCATGAGCGCGGCGGCGACCATCGACGACGTCGCACGAGAGGCCGGGGTGAGGACCGCGACCGTCAGCCGGGCGATGCGCGACCACCCGTACGTGGCCGAGACGACGCGCGCACGGGTGAAGGAGGCGGCCGCGAGGCTCCGCTACGTCGCGAACCCGAACGCAGCACGACTCGCGTCCGGTGCCACCAGCACGGTCGCTCTCCTCGCGCCTGTTCTCACCAGTTGGTACACGGCCGAAGTCGTTGCCGGTGTCGAGGAGGTTCTCGCCGAGGCGGGCTACGACCTGTTGATCGCGACCGCCGACCCGCAGACCCGCGACCCGCGACCGGATGCTGGCGGGCGAAGCCCGGTTCCGCCAACGGGTGGACGGCGTGCTCCTCGTCGACGTGATGGTGCGCGAAGCGGGAGCCGACTCGCTCGCGTCGCTCGATGTGCCGGTGGTCGTGCTCGGCGAGGAACTGCACACCGTCACGTCCGTGTCCGTCGACAACGTCGCCGGGGCGGCGATGGCGGCTTCACCATCGACGGTGGTCTCGGTTCGATGCGTGCGTTGCTCACGTTGCGACAGCCACCGACGGCGGTGTTCGCGATGAGCGACGAGATGGCGTTCGGGGTGCTGCAAGCGCTTCGCGAGAGCGGGCTCGTGGGCCGGCCACGACGTGTCCGTGGTCGGTTTCGACGACCACACCGTTGCCGAATCGATCG
>JAYVMH010000337.1:0-5268 GCA_043759015.1 Actinomycetota bacterium | reverse complement strand
TTCCCCGGCCTGGTCTGTCGCATCGCCGGCCTGCCGTCGGCCGGCACCGAGCCATGCGTGAACGCGCCTCCGGCGAACGTCTACTGGTCGTACTGGATGGCGCCACGGGGCGGGTCGTGGTGCTACAGCTCGTTCGGGGCCGGCAACCGCACACCGCCGCCCGGGTCGATGGAAGGTTGGTCCTTCGCCCGCTTGCAGCCGGGGGCCGACGCCCGCCCGCCTCGCTTTGCTCCGCTGCCACCGGTCGCCGGGACGACACCGAACCCCATCACCCCAGGCGACTGCGGCTCGGCGGCGCCGACCCCAACGGCAGCGACCGTCGCCGTTACCACGAGCAGTGCCTCGACGGCGGCGACAACGACGAGTCTGCCGACAACAAGCGGCCCCACCACGAGCACGTCGGCCCCGAACCCGATCGGACCCGCGACGCCTCCTGCTGCGGTCAGCGTGGACACCGATCCGCCAGTCACCGCGGACGTGACCGGCACCGCCGCGGCGGACGCGACCACCACCGCGCCGAGCTCGCCACCGACCAGCGCGGTCATCGACGCGTCCGTGTCGGGCGCGTCGGTCGCCCCCACCTCGTCCTCCGCAGGCGGCAGCACCACCGCATCGGCATCGGTCGCATCGTCGCAAGGGTCGGTCGATCTGACCCGTTCCCGATCGTCGGGCGGTTCGGTGCTCACCACCGTCCTCGGGGTCGGCGTGCTCGCTGCCGTCGGCGGTGCCGCGGTGTGGGCGGCGCGAAGGAGCAGGACGGCGTGAGCGAGCGGCTCCCGCGTGCGCTGCATCCGGGCGCCTGGTGGCTGTGGTCGCTGGCCGTGGCCACGGCGGTCTCGCGCACGACGAACCCGCTCACGTGTGCCCTCTTCGCCGCGGTCGTCGGCTGCGTGATCGCGTTCCGGCGCAGCGATGCCCCGTGGGCGCGAGGCATCGGCACCTACTTGCGCCTCGGCGTGGTCGTTCTCGTGGTGCGCGTGCTGTTCCACGTGCTGTTCGATCCCGGCTTCGGCCACACGGTGCTGTTCACACTTCCGCAGATCCACCTCCCGCGCGCCGCGGCGGGCATCAGAATCGGTGGTGCGGTCACACTCGAAGCCGTGCTGGCCGCCGCCTACGAAGGTCTGCGTCTGGCGACGTTGCTGCTCTGCCTCGGCGCCGCCAACCTGCTGGCCGATCCTCGCCGGCTGCTCAAGGCGTTGCCGCCCGCGTTGCACGAGGTCGGCGTGGCCGTCACCGTGGCCCTCACCATCGCACCGCAACTGATCGAGAGCGGGCAGCGCATACGGCGGGCCCGCAGGCTCCGGGGCGCCCCGGATCGCCGGCGGGTGGTGCGCAACGTGCTCGTGCCCGTGCTCGAGGACGCGCTCGACCGGTCGCTCCAGTTGGCCGCCAGCATGGACGCGCGCGGTTACGGTCGCCACCAACCCCAGTCGGCGTGGTCCCGGCGCGCCACCGGGGCGCTCGTGCTCGCCGGCGTCGTCGGCGTGTGCGTAGGCGTGTACGGCACCCTCGATGGCACCACGCCGCGCGGGCTGGGCGCACCGGTGTTGATCGGCGGCGCGCTCGTGGCGGTCGTCGGCATCCGATGGTCCGGCCGACGCGTCCGCCACACGGTCTATCGGCCCGACCCGTGGCGCGGCCCCGAGTGGATCGTGACCGCGTGCGGGCTGGGTGCGGCGGTCGCCATGATCGTGGCCGGCGGCGTCGACCCCGACAACCTGTATCCGTCTGTCCAACCGTTGCGCTGGCCGACGATCGGCTGGTTGCCACTGCTCGCCGCGCTCATCGCCGTCGCCCCGGCCTGGCTCGCACCACCGACGACCGCTCGCGGCACCGACGCAGCGGTGCGCGAGGTGGCGGTCGCATGATCCGCTTCGACCACGTCACCGTCACCTATCCCGACGCGTCCGCCCCGGCGCTGCGCGACGTCGACGTGCACATCGTCGAGGGCGAGCTCTGCCTCGTCGTCGGTCGCACCGGCTCGGGCAAGTCGACACTCCTGGGCGCCATCAACGGACTGGTTCCCCACTTCACCGGCGGCACCCTCGCCGGGCGCGTCACCGTCGACGGGCACGACACCCGCGACCACCGGCCCCGCGATCTCGCCCACGTCGTCGGCATGGTCGTGCAGAACCCTGTCCACGGCTTCGTCACCGACACCGTCGAAGACGAGCTCGCCTACGCCATGGAACAGCTCGCCGTGCCCACCGCGGTCATGCGCAAACGCGTCGAGGAGACCCTCGATCTCCTCGGGCTCCAGGCCCTGCGCCGCCGACCGCTCCGTACGTTGTCCGGCGGCCAGCAGCAACGCGTGGCCATCGGCGCCGTCCTCACCGCCCATCCGCGCGTGCTCGTGCTCGACGAGCCCACCTCCGCCCTCGATCCGGCCGCCGCCGAGGAAGTGCTCGCCGCCCTGACACGCCTGGTCCACGACCTCGGCATCACCGTCGTCATGGCCGAGCACCGCCTCGAACGCGTGATCGAGTACGCCGACGTCGTCGTCACCGTCGACGGTACCGGTCACGTCGCCCAGGGTCGACCGGCTGACATGATGCGGCACAGCGACGTCGCGCCGCCCGTCGTCCGTCTCGGCCAGCTCCTCGCCTGGGACCCCCTCCCCCTGTCGGTGCGCGACGCCCGCCGTCGCCTGCGCGAGCACCCCGGCGTTCTTCCCGCCCCACCGTCCGACGAGCCTGTGGCCGCAGGACCGGTCGTGCTGGCGGCACGCGGGCTCAGTGTCCGGTACGGCGAGGTCCTTGCGGTAGCCGGCGTCGATCTCGATCTCCACGCCGGTGCGGTCGTGGCGCTCATGGGGCGCAACGGGTCGGGGAAGTCGTCGCTGCTCTGGGTGCTCCAGGGCACCGGCCCCCGCAGCAGCGGGCGCGTCAGGCTCGACGACGGCACCGATCCCGCGCTGGCCGCCCCCGCGGCCCGGCGCCGCCACGTGACCCTCGTCCCCCAGAACCCGGGCGACCTGCTCTATCTCGCCTCCGTCGGCGACGAGTGCGCCCAGTCCGATTGCGAGAGCGGCCGCCCACCGGGAACCACCGCAACGCTCCTCGAACGGATCGTGCCCGGCATCGACCCCGCCAGCCATCCGCGCGACCTGTCCGAAGGGCAACGACTCGCCCTCGCCCTCGCCGTACAACTCAGCCCCGAACCGCGAGTGCTCCTTCTCGACGAACCCACCCGCGGTCTCGACGAAGCCGCCAAGACCCGCCTCAGCACCGTGCTGCACGAGCTCGCCGACGCCGGGCACGCCATCGCCGTCGCCACCCACGACGTCGAGTTCGTCGCCTCCACCGCCGACCGGGTCGTCGTCCTCGCCGAGGGTGAGATCGTGGCCGACGGCGCGACCGCCGACGTGGTCGTCGCGTCCCCGGTCTTCGCACCCCAGGTCGCCAAGATCACGATTCCCGACCGGTGGCTCACCGTAGCGCAGGTCGCCCACGCGCTGGACCAGACGGCGTCGACATGAGCTCTACCCGAGCGATCCCCGTGCACCTGCGCACGTGGACCGTCCTCGCCGTCGCGTCCACCGCCGGGCTCGCCATGTTCATCTGGCCCCTGCTCACCAAGCCCGCCGGCGGGACCGCACACCACGCCGAAGCCCCCTACATCTTCATTCTCATCCTGCCCGTGCTCGTCGCCGTCGTCATCACCGAGATCAGCCGCGGAGGACTCGACGTCAAAGCGGTCGCCATGCTCGGCGTGCTCGCCGGCGTCGGCGCTGCGATGCGCCCACTCGGCGCAGGCACCGCCGGCATCGAAACCGTCTTCTTCCTCCTCATCCTCGCCGGCCGCGTCTACGGACCTGGCTTCGGCTTCGTCCTGGGCTCCGTGACCCTGTTCGCCTCCGCCCTCATCACCGCAGGCGTCGGGCCCTGGCTCCCGTTCCAGATGCTCGCCGCCTCCTGGGTAGGACTCGGCGCGGGCCTCATCCCCCGTGCCCGCGGCAAACTCGAAACCGCGTACCTCGCCATCTACGGCGCCGTTTCGGCCTACGCCTACGGCTTCCTGTTGAACCTGTGGTTCTGGCCATTCGCCCTCGGCACCGCCACAGCCACGACGACCAGCCGGAACGGGCTCCAATTCGTGCCCGGCGACGCCGTCCTCGCCAACCTGCGCCGCTTCGTCGCCTTCACCACCGCCACGTCCACCCTCGGATGGGACACCGGACGCGCCATCACCAACGTCATCGCCGTGACCATGCTCGGCTCCCCCGTCCTCGCCGCCCTACGCCGCGCCCGCCGCCGCGCCGCATTCGAGGTCGCGGTCCTACACGATGGAACCAACGACACCACCGCACCGCCGGAGGCTTTCGCTTCGACGTCGCCGCACTGACCGTCGATGCTCTCATCGAGCATCCCCGTTGGCCCGGCGTCGGCACGACGACGCCTGAGTCCCTGCAGCCGGCGATCGCGACGACCGGCCGTCGTTCGGCAATACCGAGCGGGGCCCGGCACCGCACTCGAGCGGTAGTGCGCCGGAGCGGGCGGAGCGTCCACGCGTCACGCTGCGACCTGTGGAACGTCAGGTCGTCGCTTCGAGTATCCGCTTCAGGGCCGCGAGGTCCTGCTTCATCGCTCGTCGCATGGCGAACGACATCAGCGGTGCGGTCAGCTTCGAGAAGCCGGTGGGCCGGCCATGGTTGCGAAGCGTCATCAGGGTGCTATCGGCGTCGACCGCCGACCACGTGTACACCGTGTTCATCGGAAAAGGCCCTTCGCTGGTGCGCATGGTGAGGGTTTCCCCGGCGCGGAGCTCGACGATCTCGTAGGTGTAACGCAGGTCCCGGCCCAGAAACCGGGCACAGAAGCTCATCCGGGATCCCTGCGCGGCGGGCGGGTCGGTCACCCACTCGACCGATCCGATCCGCCGATACCACGCCGGCGCGTTCGTCGGATCACCGGCGTACCCTTCGACCTCGGTGAGTGGCCGGTCGATCTGCACGGTCACGGTTACGTCAACAGCCATTGCTGGCTCCCGGTGTTGCGGCCGCCATGCGACCGAGGAAGATTCGCCATCCGAGTGCGTGACCGGCGCGGTGCACGCCGGGTAAGCCGTGGTGGCGCAGGATGACGCGGCTGCCGGTCGGTGTCGGTTCGATCCTCACGTCGACGACCGTCGACGACCGTGGGAGGTCACCGTCGGGCGTCGGCATGTTCCAGCCAAACCGGAAGACGAGCCGGTGTGGCGGGTCGAGCGTGACGAACTCGCCGATCATCACGGGCGGACCGAGGTCGACATGGATCGCTCCTCCCG
>JAYVMH010000336.1:0-5271 GCA_043759015.1 Actinomycetota bacterium | reverse complement strand
CCATCCCGCGCGAGCGGCTGGAGGCCATTCCGTGGGCCACGGTGCTCGTCGAGGAGAAGGTCGGCGGGATCGGTCGCCGATGACCGACGGCCACGTGGACCGGGCCGACGAATCGGATCGCATCGACATCGTGCCCCCGCCTCGCGGCATCGGCAAGCTGCCCGTCACGTTCGCGGTTGCCGCGCTCGTCGTCCTGCTGGATCAACTGTCCAAGCACTGGGTGCTCAAGGCGCTCGCCCGGCACGAGCCGCGTCATGTCGTCTGGACCCTGCAGTGGAACCTGTCGTTCAACAGCGGCATGGCGTTCTCCAAGGGTCAGGGGATCGGTCCGGTCATCGGGCTCGTTGCGTTGGTCGTGGTCGTGACGATCACGCTGTCGCTGCGTGGAAACTCCAGCCGTGTCGTCGCGGTCGCTGCCGGTCTTGTGATCGGCGGTGCGGTCGGGAACCTGTGCGATCGACTGTTCCGCGGCGACGGATGGTTGCACGGCTCCGTCATCGACTTCATCGACTTCCAGTGGTTCCCGATCTTCAACGTCGCCGACATCGGTGTGAACGTCGGCGGGGCGTTGTTCATCCTGTGGGCGCTGTTCTCCGGTCGGCGCGCAGCGTGATCATCGAAGAGCAGATCCCCGCCGCGCTCGCCGGCGAGCGCCTCGACCGCATCGTCGCGCTGATCGCCGAATGCAGTCGGAGCGACGCGCAGGCACTCATCGCGGTCGGTGGTGTCGAGGTCGAGGGTCAGCCGCATCTGATCGGCAAGCTGCGATTGAAGACGGGCCAAACAGTACGTGTGAACCCCGATCTGCTGCCGGCTCCGCAGGCGCCGCAGCCCGATCCCTCGATCGTGTTCACCGTGGTCCACCAGGACGAGCACCTCATCATCGTCGACAAGCCTGCTGGGCTGGTGGTGCACCCGGGCGCCGGGAATCCCGAGGGCACGCTCGTCAATGGTCTGCTCGCCCGGTTCCCCGAGATCGCGGCCGTCGGCGAGGCGCATCGGCCCGGCATCGTCCATCGCCTCGACGTCGGCACATCGGGCCTGCTCGCCGTTGCGAGAACCCAGCGTGCATATCACGAGCTCGTCGACGCACTCTCCAGCCGCGACGTGGGGCGTGTGTACCTCGCCCTGGTGTGGGGTCATCCCGCGAACGCGAACGGCGTGATCGACGCGCCGATCGGGCGCGACCACCGGGATCCGCAGCGGATGGCAGTCGTGGTGGACGGAAAGCCTGCCCGCACTCGCTACACGGTGCTGCACGGGTACCGCTCACCTGCGCTCGCCTCCTTGATCGAGTGCCGTCTCGAGAGTGGCCGAACTCATCAGATCCGGGTGCACCTCAGCGCGATCGGCCATCCGGTGGTGGGCGATGCGACCTACGGTGGCCTCCGCCCCGGCATCGATTCGCCGCGGCCGTTCCTGCACGCGGCCAAGCTCGAGCTTGCCCACCCGGTCAGTCGCGAGACGCTGGTCTTCGAGTCGCCACTGCCGGCCGACCTCGCCGACGTGCTGTCGACCCTGCGCGAGTCGTAACGGACGGATCAGCTCTGGACGGAGGCGATCAGACGCGCTTCGGGCCAGGCCGAGGTGCCCTGGGCGGCATCGGCGACGGACTGCAGCGTGAACGCGTCCATCAGCAATCGCATCTGCTCGCCCGCGGACTTCCAGATCGCCAGTAGCACGCACTGACCTTCATGGTCGCACGCACCGTCCTGATGTGGTTCGCCGAAGTCGCCGAGGCTGATCGGGCCGTCGACGGCGCTGAGGATCTCGCTGATGCGGATCTCTGCGGCCGGCCGCGCCAACACGTAGCCCCCGCCGACGCCTCGCTTGGACCGCACGAGACCGGCGCCC
The DNA here is from genome assembly GCA_043759015.1 of Actinomycetota bacterium. Classification (GTDB taxonomy): domain Bacteria; phylum Actinomycetota; class Acidimicrobiia; order Acidimicrobiales; family Ilumatobacteraceae; genus UBA668. The sequence continues at coordinate 3,417 of JAYVMH010000336.1, read as the reverse complement.
TTCAGCGCGAGGAGGATCTGCTCGAGATACGGCTGCGGGATGCCTGTGCGCTCTGCGATGTCGCGCACCGACGTCGGCCCCGGTGCCGTCTGGTGCAGCGCGAGTGAGAGCAACGCCCGACACGCATAGTCGCCCTTGCTGGAAACTCGCACGCTGCCATCGTAGGCCGCGCGATGCAGCGAACCGCGACCATGCCGAGACCTGAAGGGGCACGCTGCAGAAGCCCGTCGACGCCACCCTGAGTGGCGCGAGTGGATGGTGAGGTGGTGGACTGGCTGCATCGCAACCCGATCGACCGCGAGTCCACTCCTCGTCCTGCCCGACTACTCGGGAGCCAACGTGCGCGGCATCGTGCCCGCGATCCTCGGTCCGCGGGCCGGTGCTCGGGCCATGTCGCTGCCATCGTGGATGCCTTCCGCCATCGGCGAGAGCCGACAGGTCGTGCTGTTCGTCGTCGACGGTCTCGGGTGGGAGCAGCTCCGCGAGCGTGCCGATTCGGCTCCCACCCTGTCCGCGATGGCAGGTGGGCCGATCACGACCGTGGCGCCCAGCACGACAGCAACCGCGCTGACCTCGATCGTCACCGGCCTGACGCCGGGCGAACATGGGCTGGTCGGGTATCGAATGGACGTTGCGGGCGACGTGCTGAACGTTCTGCGATGGAACACCTCGACGGGCGACGCCCGGCGAACGATCGAGCCCCGCACCACACAGCCGTTCGCCCCGTTCCTCGGCGAGCCGGTGCCGGTGGTCAGCAAGGCCGAGCTGGAAGGGTCGGCGTTCACCGAGGCCCATCTGCGCGGCAGTCGACCCTGTGGATGGCGTGCCGCTTCGAGCCTGCCGCTGATCGTTGGTGATCTCTTGCACGCAGGTGAACGATTCGTGTACGCGTACTACGACGGCATCGACAAGATCGCCCACGAACGCGGCCTCGGCGCGTTCTACGACGCGGAGCTGCGCGCAGTGGACCGCCTTGTCGCCGAGGTGATCGACCGGCTGCCACCCGGCGCACTGCTCGTCGTCACCGCCGATCACGGGCAGGTGGAGGTCGGCGATCGGTTGATCACCCCGCACCCCGACGTGCTGCGGCTCACTCGCCATCAGAGCGGCGAAGGTCGTTTCCGTTGGCTGCACGCAAAGCCAGGTGCGGCCGACGACCTGTTGGCCGCGGCCACCGCTCACCACGGCGACGTCGCATGGGTCCGCAGCCGGAGCGAGATGATCCAACAAGGGTGGTTCGGGCCGGTCGTCAGCCCACCGGTTGCTGCCCGCTACGGCGATGTCGGCCTTGTTCCCCACGCCCCGGTCACCTTCCACGACCCGGCCGACAACGGTCCATTCCCGTTGGTGTGTCGACACGGTTCACTCACGTCTGCTGAGATGCTGGTGCCGATGCTGTCCGCCACAAGATGAAGGAGCACAGTTCATGACCGACCTCCCCGCCGAACGCACCATCGTGCAGGTTCCCGACATCGTTCCCGCGCCCGAGGAGATCCCACCCGAAACGGTGACCGAACCCGCGAAGGTCATGCGCATCGGCTCGATGGTCAAGCAGCTCCTCGAGGAAGTGCGGGGGAGTGCGCTCGACGAAGCGAGCCGAGAGCGCCTCGCGGAGATCTACGAACGTTCGATCGTCGAGGTGAGCCAGGCGTTGTCGCCCGACCTGCAACACGAGCTGCACATGCTTGCGCTCCCGTTCAAGGAGGGCGAGATCCCCTCCGAAGCGGAGCTGCGCGTCGCCAAGGCTCAGCTCGTCGGCTGGCTCGAAGGCCTCTTCCACGGCATCCAGGCCACCCTGTTCGCGCAACAGATCGCCGCCCGCCAGCAGCTCGAGCAGATGCGCCAGCTCCCACCCGGAGCACCCGGGATCGGCGACCGCCCCATCGACACCAGCGAACGCCCCGGCACGTATCTTTGATGGTCGGGACCGACGCGCCGCTTTGCGCGACCTCGCTTCGCGGCTAGGGTCGACGGGGCGAATCACATTCGTGTAATCCCGCGATTCTCGAGGAGGTAGGCGCCGTGGGCGACTCGTTCACCCACTTGCACGTCCACACCGAGTTCTCGATGCTGGACGGCGCGGCGCGCCTGGACGAACTGGTCGCGAAGGCTGTCCAGGACGGCCAGCCGGCGCTGGGCATCACCGACCACGGCAACATGTACGGCGTCCTGGAGTTCTTCAAGGAGTGCCGACGGCAGGGCGTGAAACCGGTGATCGGCACCGAGGCGTACATGGCGTACGAGTCGCGCCGCGAGCGCCCGGCGCGCCGTGGCCGAGTCGACGACTCCGGCGGCGACACCGAGGGTGGCAAGAAGCTGTACTACCACCTCACCCTGCTCGCCGAGACCGACCAGGGCTACCGCAACCTCATCCAGCTCGCCAGCCTCGCGTTCCTCGAGGGCTACTACTACAAGCCGCGGATGGACTGGGAGCTGCTCGAGAAGTACCACCACGGGCTCATCGCCACCACCGGCTGCCTCGGCGGCCACGTGCTGCAGTCGTTGCTGAACGGCGACGACAAGGGTGCCTTGGAGAAGGCCGGCCGCCTGCAGGAGATCTTCGGCCGCGAGAACCTGTTCGTCGAACTGCAGGACCACGGCCTGCAGGCCCAGCGCGACACGAACCCGAAGCTCATCGAGCTCGCACGCAAGATCGGTGCGCCGGTGATCGCCACCAACGACTCGCACTACGTCCATCGTGCCGACCACGAATCGCACGATGCATTGCTCTGCGTGCAGACCGGGGCGGTGCTCAGCGACCCGAAACGGTTCAAGTTCGAGGGCCAGGAGCACTACCTCAAGACGGCGACGGAGATGCGCTACCTGTTCCGCGATCTTCCGGAGGCGTGCGACAACACGCTCTGGATCGCCGAGCGTGCCGACGTGAACATCGAGTTCGGCAAGCCCCTCCTGCCGAACTTCCCGATCCCCGTCGGCTTCGAGAACGACGGTCAGTACCTCGATCACCTCACGTGGGAGGGCGCCAAGGCCCGCTGGGGCGACACGCTGCCCAACGCGGCGGTCGAACGGCTGGCGTACGAGCTGCAGGTGATCAAGAACATGGGCTTCGCCAGCTACTTCCTGATCGTGTGGGACCTCATCAAGCACGCCAAGGACAGGGGCATACGCGTCGGCCCCGGTCGAGGTTCCGCGGCGGGTTGCGCGGTGGCGTACTGCCTGCGGATCACCGAGCTCGACCCGATCAAGTACGACCTGCTGTTCGAACGCTTCTTGAACCCCAGTCGCATCTCGATGCCCGACATCGACATGGACTTCGACTCCCGCTACCGCGACGAGATGATCCGCTACGCAGCCGAACGCTACGGCCGCGACCACGTCGCGCAGATCATCACGTTCGCCACGATCAAGGCGCGTAACGCAGCACGCGATGCCGCCCGTGTGCTCGGCTACCCATAC
>JAYVMH010000335.1:0-2454 GCA_043759015.1 Actinomycetota bacterium | reverse complement strand
TCGCGGCGACGATCGCCAACTACTACGACCTCCACCACGTGCCCGAGAACCAGGACCTCCTCACGTTCGTCGACTCCGACGGTACGAGGCGGGCAATGCACTGGATGCTGCCGACCGACAAGGAACAGGTCGTCCAGCGCCGCAAGTACTACGAGTTCTGGTGGCGCACGTTCAAGGGCGCCATCTTCTGCCGGCCCCCTGCCTCGATGAACTGCGTGATGTTCGCTCAGATCGACGACCCCGAGCCGTGGGAGGCCAACAGCACGCTGCACGACGGGCACCCGCTCGCTCAGAACATTCGTGACCAGTGGGCGCGGCTGAAAGCGCACGACCTGTCGATCTCGCCGATGTTCCTCGACGTGCAGTACGACCGCGGTCGCGACGATGCCATGGCAGAGACGCCCATGCTGCATCTCGTCGACCGCAACGACGAGGGGATCATCGTCAAAGGTTGGAAGGCCATCGGCACAGGCATGGCGTTCGCCAACGAGCTGCTGATCGGCAACCTGTGGCGGCCGGGCCAGACGCCGGAACAAACGATCTACGCGCTGGTCCCGGTGAACAGCGACGGCCTGAGCATCTTCTGCCGGCCATCGAACGCCGCGCCCGACGCTGACCCGTTCGATCGCCCCCTCGCTCACCTCGGCGACGAGCTCGACGGCATGGCCTACTTCGACGACGTGCTCATCCCCTGGGAGCGCGTGCAGCACCTCGGCAACCCTCACCACGCCCAGCTGTACCCGCAGCGACAGTTCGATTGGGTGCACATCGAGACGCAGATTCGGCATGCCACCAACGCCGAGCTGATGGTCGGTCTGGCGCTGCTGCTGACGCAGAGCCTGGGCACCAACGTGTCGCCGGTCGTGCAGAGCAACGTCGCCGACCTCATCCGCTTCCGCGAGACGTGCAGAGCATTCGCGATCGCCGCCGAGGAGACCGGGTTCACGACGCCCGGCGGCATGTACAAGCCGAACAACATCTTCGTCGACTTTGGCCGGGCGTACTACCTCGAGAACATCTCCAAGATGATCGACATCCTCATCGACTTCTGCGGACGGGGTGTGGTGATCTACCCGACCGCCGCCGACTTCGACCACGAGTACATGGGGCCGCTGCTGCACGAGGTGCTCAAGGGCCCAGGCATGTCGGCGATCGATCGGACGAAGATCTTCAAACTGGTGCACGAGCGGTTCCTCACCGAATGGGGCACACGCAAGGAAATGTTCGAGAAGTTCAACGGAACGCCGCTGTACCTGATCAAGCTGCTGACGATGCAACGCACCGAGTACCAGATCGACGGCCCGCTCACCGAGCTTGCGCGCGGGGTCTTGGGGCTAGGGTCGCTGGCCGACATCGCCGCCCGCGCCGAGGAGGCCGAAAGATCCTCGCACTACGCCTCAGTCCGCTACCAGCCGGACTTCGCCAGGGCCCAGGACCAGCACGACGGCTACTACGCCATCGACGACAAGGAACCTGTCACCATCGCGTGACCACCATCTGCTCCGCCCTGTCTACGGTTCACCGGTGACCCTCAGTCACCTCGACCTCAACCTGCTCGTCGCCCTCGACGCGCTGCTCTCCGAGCGCAACGTCACCCGGGCCGGGCAGCGGATCGGCGTGACCCAGCCGACGATGAGCAGAGCGCTGTCGCGCCTGCGGCGCACGCTGGGCGATCCGCTGCTCGTCAGGGTCGGGCGCGACATGCAGCTCACTCCGAGGGCTGTCCGGCTGGCGCCGCGGGTGAGAGAGATCCTCGAGCTGACCGAGCGAGCGATCGATGACCGCAGTGACTTCGATCCGGCACACGACGCCCGTGGCTTCTCGGTGAGCTGCTCGGACTACGTCACGCTCGTGCTCATGTGCCTGGTCGTCGATCGTCTGGCGGTGGAAGGGCCTAACGTCGAGCTGCACCTCGTGCCGCGCAGCGCCGATGCCCGCGGGTTGCTTCGGGGGGGCGAGGTCGACATCGTCATCGAGCCCGCCGCGCTGATGAACGGCAAAGGCCTGAGCAGCAGACCGTTGTTCAGCGATCAGTGGCGATGCGCAGTGTGGTCGGGTTCGAAACTGGCGAGAGGAAAGCTCGACGCCAAGCGCTTTGTGGCCGCCCCGTACCTCACGTACACCCTCGGAACGGGCCGGATCACCAACCTCGCCGACCGGCTTCTCGCCGAGCAGGGAATCGATCGGGAACCGCGTGTGACGACGGAAAACTTCGCGCTGGTGCCGTTTCTGCTGCGCGGCACGAACATGGTCAGCCTCGTCCTCGAACGCGGTGTCACAGCGTTCGGTGAGAGCGTCGACATCACCCTCCGTACCTCGCCGATCGATCTGCCGGTGCTGGTCGAGACGATGTACTGGAACCCGAGCCACGACGCCGACCCGGCGCGCCGCTGGCTCCGTGAAATCATCGCCGCTGTTGCCGCAGACCTGTGACGGCTGTGACCCCGGTGTGTC
>JAYVMH010000334.1:0-11609 GCA_043759015.1 Actinomycetota bacterium | reverse complement strand
GGAAGTGGCGGCGTGCTTGGTCATTGAGGCAGTTGTTCGTCTGTTGCCCGGCGCGATGGGCAACGAGCAGAGCCCGCTGAACGAGAGCTTTGGGAGTGCCGGCCTGCTGGAAGAGCCCCAGTTCACGCGGCCAGCCGACTTCCGCGGGTGGGAGGTTCCCGAGGTCCTGCGCGGCGGCGACCACGCACGCATCGCCCGCTGGCGCCACGCCCAGGCGCTGCACCGCACTCTGCGCGACCGGCCCGACCTGATAGCGGCCCGCGGCGGGCTTGATGAAACCGACCGGCGGCTGTTGGAAGAGTTCCCCGCCGTCACCTATCCTTGATCGTTCCTCTAAAGCCCTGACCAGAGAGTTGCCCCCAATGAAGTCCACCGATTTTGTCGATAACCAGTCCATGCGCACCGATCTCCCCGAGTTCGGTCCCGGCGATGAGGTCAAAGTGCATGTGAAGGTGGTCGAGGGCAACAAAGAGCGCATCCAGGTCTTCCAAGGCAACGTCATCGCCCGCCAGGGCAGCGGCGTGCAGGAGACCTACACCGTCCGCAAGATCAGTTACGGCGTCGGCGTGGAGCGCACCTTTCCGGTGCACGCACCCACCGTGGCCAAGCTCGAAATCGTCAAGCGCGGCGACGTGCGTCGCGCAAAGCTCTACTACGTGCGCGATCGCGTCGGTAAGGCCGCGAAGATCAAGGAAAAGCGCGAGGCCTGAGGCCTGCGCCGTCGGTGTGAGCAGCACCCCAATTGAGTTCTGACGATCTCGAGAACTTCGAGGCCGAGCGAGAGCTCCAACTCGCGCAGGAGTACCAAGACGTCGCGGGCATGTTCCGTTTCGCCGTGGAGACCGAGCGCCGCTTCTACCTCGCCAATGAAGTCAACGTCACCGTCACGGGCGACTCGGCGAGGCCGGTGATCGAGGTGGAGTTGAGCGACGCATGGGTATGGGACATGTACCGGAAGACCCGCTTCATCCCGAAGGTCCGCGTGCTCACGTTCAAGGACGTGAACGTGGAGGAGCTCCCGCCGATCGAGCTCTGATCCCCGCCCACGCGCGCGGGCGGTTCGGTGAGGACGAAGCGGCGAGGTGGTATCGCCGCGAGGGCTACGAGGTGATCGCGCGGAACTGGCGGTGCCAGTACGGCGAGGTCGACTTGATTGCGGCCCTGCCCGGGCTGGTGGTGTTCTGCGAGGTGAAGGCCCGCCGCAGCGCCGGCTTCGGGGGTCCCGAGGGCGCGGTCGACTGGCGCAAGCAACGTCGTCTGCGTCGTCTCGCCGCGGTGTGGCTCGCCGAGCAGCACCCGGGCTGGGTCGAGATCCGGTTCGACGTAGCGTCCGTGGTCGGCGCCAAGATTCAGGTCATCATGGCTGCCTTCTGACCGTCGTCGCTGCCTACGATGCGTCGATGCGAGTCGAAGGTGCACACGTCCTCATCACCGGCGCATCGAGGGGGATCGGCGCCGCCATGGCACGCGCATTTTCCACCGCTGGCGCTCGCGTCTCGTTGGCTGCCCGGTCGGAGGAAGGTCTCGCGGGGGTCGCCGGCGACACCGGCGGTGCAGTGTTCCGCGCCGACCTGCTCGACCCGGCCCAGGTGGACAACCTCGTCCACCGGGTGGAGTCAGAGGCAGGGCCGATCGATGTGCTCGTCAACAACGCGGGGCTGGAGAGCAGTCGTTTGCTGCACCAGGAGGACGTGCGCGACATCCGCGACGTCGTGCGACTCAACCTGGAGGTCCCGATGGTCCTCACGCGCGCAGCGCTGCCGGGGATGCTCTCGCGTGGCACGGGGTCGTTGGTGTTCCTGTCGTCGCTCGCCGGCACCTCGGCGTATCCGGGGATGTCCGTGTACAGCGCCACCAAGGGCGGGATCAACCGGTTCGCCGGGTCGCTGCGCATGGAGCTCCGCGACACACCGGTGAATGTCACCGTCGTCGCCGCCGGCCCCGTCGACACCGAGATGTGGGACCGGATCGAGGAGCGCGACAACTTCGATCCGATCCTTCGCCGGATGCGAATCTTGCAGCTGCTGCCCAAGAAGGCACCCCAGTTCCTCGCCCAGCAGACCGTCGCGGGTGTGAAGTCGAATCGCCGTCACGTGCGCGTCCCACGCCGCCAGCTGCTCACCTACTGGCTCGGCGAGACACCCAGCCGGCTGACCGAGCTCCTGCTCACGGGTGTTCCGTTCGAGCCGGAACGCTGACCCGGCCGCTCAGCCGAACACCGTCCACAACACCAGCACGAGGCACGCCAGTGCGGCCGCGCCGACGAAGAAGTAGTCCGAGGTGCGACGCACGTGCTTGCGCTGCGGGTTGAAGCCCATGGGCTCAGTATCGTCGGCCTACATGGAAACCCTCAACGTCTCGCGGGAAAACGGCATCGTGACGGTCACACTCGACCGCGCCTCGAAGAAGAACGCGATGAGCAACCTCATGTTCGACGAACTGCTCATCGTGCTCCGCGAGATCGCCGACCGCGACGACGATCGAGTGGTGATCATCACCGGAGCGAACGGCGAGTTCTGCTCCGGAGCGGACCTCACCCAGGACGGCGGTCCGCCGCGTCACCAGTTGGCGGCCATGCGTCACGTCGGCGACGTGGCGCTCGCGCTGCACAAGTTGCCGCAACCCACGATCGCGAAGGTCCGCGGCGTGTCGGTTGGCGCTGGCTGCAACCTCGCGCTCGGGTGCGATCTCGTCGTCGCCGGCGACACGGCGCGGTTCTCGCAGATCTTCGCCCGCCGGGGTCTGAGCCTGGACTTCGGTGGTTCTTGGATACTTCCCCGCCGCGTCGGGATGCACAAGGCCAAGGAGTTGGCGTTCTTCGCGGACATCATCGATGCGGGCGAGGCCGAGCGCATCGGTCTGGTCAATCGCGTGCTGCCCGACGCCGAGCTCGACTCGTTCGTCGACGACTGGGCGCAGCGGTTGGCAGCCGGTCCGCCGATCGCGATCGCGATGACGAAGCGGATGTTGAACAACTCGTCGAACGTGACGCTCGAACAGGCGCTCGACGACGAAGGGTTCGCGCAGACGGTGAACATCGCCGGCACGAAGGACACGACGGAAGCGTTCCTGGCGTTCGCGCAGAAGCGACACCCGACGTTCAAGGGCCACTGACACCCGCTCGCGGCCCGGGGTCACTAGCGTGAACTCGGATGCGCACTCGCTCGCTGTTCGTCGGCATCACCATTGGCTTCTGCACCATTGGCTTCTGCACCATGGGAGTGCTCTTCGCCGCCGCGGCACCGAGTGCGCCACCGACCACCCTCGTCGGCGCACCCGGATCCTCGCTGCCGCCACCGGACGCCACTGACCCCGCTACCGGGCTGCCCGCGGCGCGTGGTCCCCTTGCGGTGTTGCCGGCCGGATGCGTCACCCCAGCGCCGGCGCTCGCGGTGTTCGAAGGCAAGATCGTGGCCGCTGTCTCCACCACCGCCAGGTTCGAGGTCGTGCGCGTGCTCGCCGGAGCGTTGGGCCGCGACGAGGTGGGCGGTCAGACCGACGTGCAGTACGGCGACGAGACACGGTTCCTCGCGATCGGCTCGACCTACATCGTCGGTGTCGCCCGCGTGCCCAAGGGCGACGCGCTGATCAGCACCGTTCGCGAACCAGCGCCGCTGTTCGGCGGCGACGCGGTGATCGGGATCAACAACAGCGATGTGGCCTGTGGCGTCATCGGCGACCCGGTTCGCACCATCTTGCTGGATGGCACGCCGGTGGACACGGGCGTGCTCGCGCCACTGCACGGCCAGGGGTCGAGCGTGCTCAGCGCGCTCGCCCGGCCCGCGCTCGTCGCGTTCGCGATCCTGCTCGGCGTCGTGCTGGTGAAGCACCTGGTCTTTGCCACGGCGCGGGCCATACGCGACACCGCCGATGCTGCATCGTCGCGTCGGTCGTGAGCCGCCGCCCTCACGCCGACCCCAGGCGATCGCGGAGGCTCGCGCACAACGCCGACCAGTCGGGGATGTCGACCTCCTCCGCGGCGCCGTCAGTGCGGCACATCACCAGCACCCCGCCCGCGACGGGTTCACCCAGCAGTTGCTCGAGCGCGAGACCGTACGCGGCGAGTTGGGTGGCGTACCGCTGCACGCGCTCGGCTCGCTCGACCCCGGGGCGCACCTGGTCGGTCTTGTAGTCGACGACGACGAGGCCCCGGGTGGGGTGCCGAACGAGGAGGTCGATGTAGCCCTCGACGACGGTGGGGCCCACCTGGGTGGCGACGAACAACTCGCGCCAGTGCGCCGCCCGCACACCCTCCTCGACGATTCGCGCCCGCAGCGCCGACCGCGCCAGTCGTTCGATCGTGCTCTCGCGGCCGAGCACCCCCTCGGCTGCGGCCTGCGCGGCGGCCAAGGACGCGATGTCGGCGCCGGTGCGAAGATCGGCGAACTGCAGCACTGCGTGCACGGCGCGGCCGATCGCCGTGCCGTACCTCCCGCGCTGCCACGGTGGCAGGTCGAGGTCCACGGGGTCCTTCTGCACACCGTCGTCGGCCGCCACCCGTTCGGCCTGCGTGGGTGGTGCAAGCCGCGTCGCGAGCGTCGTGGCGCTGAGCGCCGCCGGGGCGCTCGCGGTCTGCAGATCGGCTCGCCACGTCGCCGCCCATGCCGCCTCGTCGGCCCAGGGCAGTTCGTGCTCGCGGTGGTCGACGACGGGCAGGATCTCGTCGCCCGGTCGGAACGGGCGATGGTTCGCCCCGTTGCTGGCTTCCGCGAGCTCGGCGGCGGCCGACGTCGTGGCGCCGGCGCCGTTGCGGTGCAGCGACACGATCAGGTGGTCCATGGCTCGCGTGCAGGCGACGTACAGGAGCCGGCGTCGCTCGGCGTCGCTCATCTGCTCGTCGACGGGCGCGAACTGTTCGTACGTCGGGTCGTCGGGTTCGCTCAGTGTCCATGTGCCGGGTGGCCACACGACTCGACGGCCCTTCGTGGACTGAGGACGCGAGGTGAGTCCGGAGACGACCGTCACCGGGAACTCCAGCCCCTTGGCGGCGTGGATCGTCATGATGCGGACCACATCGTGGTCGGTCTCCGGCAGCACGGTGTCGGCAACGAACCGACCTTCGTCGCCCTGGAGGCGAGTCCAGAGCAGGTACCGGCGGACTCCGTGGCCGCCCGCTTCGCTCCATGCGCGAGCCTGATCGATGACGAACCGCACCCGGCGCCACACGTCGCGAACGTCGCGTTGGGCCAGCGCAAGCTCCATGACACACCGCTCGTGGACCAACCACGACAACAACTGCGACGGCGTGCTGTAGCGGATGCGCTCGGCCAGCTCCGACAGGCACTGCAGACCGCGGGCGACGGGATGAGTGGCAAGAGAGGGGTCGAGATCGCGGAGGTGGTGCCAGCTCCAGAACTGCGCGTGGGTGACCTTCCATTCGTAGAGGTGCCGGTCGCTGCACCCGAACAGGGGAGTGCGCATCGCGGCGACGATGGCCAGCTCGTCGGTCGGGTCGTCGGCGGCACGCAACGCCAGCATCAGCGCCCGAACCTCCGGCGCGCCGTACACGAGTGAGCTGTTCTCCGCGCGGAACGGCACCTGGCGCTCGGCGAGGGCCACCTGCAGGGCCGGCAGCGACAGCCGGGAAGGGATCAGGATCGTGATGTCGCCCGGCCGGCAGCGATGGTTGGCTCCGTCGCGCCACACCGGCCACCCTCGAGCGAGGGCTTGTACGACCACCGCGGCGACGTCGGCGGCCTCTCGTTCGCGGAGCTGTTCAGCGGCCGCCCTGCCGAGGTCGAGATGCGCCTCCGCGCCGAGCACGGTGACGGTGCCGTGCGCATTGCCGTCCGCGACGGCGCCGTTGCGGGCGGCGAGCAGTGGTTCGTATTCCGGCTGCACATCGGGTTCGGCAGTGATCAGCTTGCTCATCGTGGTGTTCACCCACTCGATCACAGGGGCCGCGCTGCGGAAGTTCGCGGACAGCGTCGCGCGCTGCGCGCCGATCTGTTCGCGGGCGCGAAGGAACTGGGCGATGTCCGCTCGCCGGAAGCGGTAGATGCTCTGCTTCGGATCGCCGACCACCGTGAGGCGACCGGCGACCGGCCGCAAGTCGCGCCAGTCATCGGCCTGGGCATCGGGGTCGGCGGTGATGCGAACGGCGAGCTCCAGCTGGATGGGGTCGGTGTCCTGGAACTCGTCGAGGAGCACGCGGACGTATCGCTGGTGAAGTTGCCGACGCACCTCGGCGTGATCCGCCAGCAGTCGCCGGGCGAGCACCAACAGATCATGGAACTCGAGCCGACCGTCCTGCTGACGTTGCCCGACCGACCCGAGCGTGAACCTGCGCAGCAGGGCGCCGAGGGTGAATCGCCGCTCCTCGTGGCACTGCTGCAGGGCCGACCTTGCCGCGGAGGCTGCAGCGGCCACTGCCGCTCGGTAGCGGTCGATCACGCCGGCATCGCCATGGAACTTCTTCCAGTTGGCGCTGTTGCCCTGCGCCTTCCTGGTTGCCGCGAGCGTGTCGAGCATGCGGAGCAGCTCGCCGAACGGAAGATCGCCCGCGAACGCGGCAGCGCGCTCGCGGAACGATGTGATGACCTGCTCCTGCGTGTCGGCCGGTGGTGCCTCGAACGTCGCGACCGCTGCGCACGCAGCGGCGACGCAACGCTGCAGCTCCGCCTCGTCGACGCGCGGTGGAAGATCTCCCGACACGCGCTCCTGGACGAGGTCCCAGTTCGACTGGAAGTCGTCGGCCATCCGGCGAACCCCGGTCTCGATGCCGAACCTGTCGTGCTGACACAGCTCGACGAGACGAACCGACTCCGGGTCGTCGAGCAGTGCCTCGAGGAAATCGGTGAACCGCTCGTGGAAGCCCGTCGCGCTCTGCACCTCGTCGAGCACGTCGAAGCGCGGCGGCAGCTGCGCCTCGACCGGGAACTCGTTGAGGAGGCGACGGGCGAATGCGTGGAGCGTGCCGATCGGAGCGAGGTCGAGGTCGTTCAGTGCGGTGGTGGCGAGCCGGCTCGCGGGGCCGTCGCCGGTCGACATCGTGTGCAGCGCCGCGCGCACCCGATGGCGGAGCTCGGCCGCCGCCTTCTCGGTGAACGTGATGGCCGCGATGCTGCCGATGGGCACGCCGTCGAGCACCAGATTGGTCACGCGACTGACGAGCGCGGTGGTCTTTCCGCTGCCGGCGCCCGCTTCGACGAACAGCGTCGTGCCCAGTGCACGGGCAACGAGGTCGCGCTGAGCCTGGTCGGGTGCGTGTGCCGCCGGCTGGTCGAACAGCCCGAGCTGCTCAGTCATCGCGCCCGCCCTCGTTGCCGGTCTCTGTGGCACCGTCGAGCCTCAGCAGCGCGCGCACTCGAGGATCGGCGCTCTTGCGCTCGAACCGGCGCCACTCTTCCGCCGTACCGAGATGGTCGGGGTCGCACCACTCGCACGGGGTGAACGACAGCCGGAACTGCGACTTCTCGGGCACAGCGACGAAGAGACCGCTGCGAATGCCGGTCAGGATCCGCTCCAACGCACTCGCCACCTGGGCCCAGTTGCGTGGCCCGACCTCGGTGCCGACCCGCCGGAAGTGCTCGCGGCCGAGGAACCCGTACTCGGCGATCACGGGCGTGGAAGCGGGCAGACCGGTGAGCGACAGTGCGGCGGCCGCGTATGCGGGAAGCTGGAGCTTGGTGCCGTCGGCAGTGGGGTCGTCGTCGGTGATATCGCGGTAGCTGCCGGCGCTGCCGGTCTTGTGGTCGGTGACCACCAGCCGACCATCGGCGCACCGGTCGATGCGATCGACCGACCCGCGCAGGCGGACCTCGGAGCCGTCTGTGAGCCGAATGGTGGCGGGGGCGACGTCGCCGGTGCCGAACCGGTGCTCCGACGCGACAACGCGCGCGCCACGCGCGGCGACCAGCGCTCCGTCGCGCTGCAACCACTCCGCCAGTTCGTGGCGTTGGCGTTGTTGCTCGGCTCGCCAGAAGGCGGTTCGCCCGGTTGCGCCCACCGCCTCCAGCTCGCGCGCCTTGGTCTCGAACGCGTGCTGCAGGGCCTGCTCGTGGACTGCCAGCCAACCTGAGGGACCAGGTTGTGGAAGCTCGCCCGAGATCACCCGTTGGTGGAAGAGGTCCAGCGCGTCGTGGACCAACGTGCCGCGATCGCGAGGTGTGATCTGGAGCTGTTCGTCGGGCTGCTCGACCGGTTCGACGCCCAGCACGTACTGCATGAACCATGCATGCGGGCAATGCACCCATGCCTCCAACCGCGTGGGCGACACAGGCCGACTACCGAGCGCGTCGATGTGTGCCCCACTCAGGTCGCCGTCGTACTCGGTGAGGACGGGCAGCTCGCGGGCGGTGATCATCGCCACGCCGAGCCGGAGCGCCTCGTTGTCGACGACGAGCGGGTGCTCGGCCATCCGTTCGCCGGCCCGAACCGCGTGGGTGAGTGCACGGATGCGATGCTGGGCGGCCGTGGCCGGGAACGCTGTGTCCGCCAGCCCCGCCGCGAACGATGGAACGGAACGATGCGGGGACGCGACGTGCGCGACCAGGTCGGTGATCCACCGCGATCGCTGCCGTACGGCGGTGGTGCGCAGATCGCCTCTCGGCGACACCACCACCACGCGTTGCGCACCCGACATCGCGGCCCACAGCTGACGCTGCTGTTCGTCGGTGAGGTCCGAGTTCACCTGCAGTCCGCCGTCGGTGAGGGCCCGATCCGCGTCGCTCAGGAGTGATTCGGCGGGCGGTGGAGCGGGTAGGAGACCTTCGCACGCACCTACCACGACGAGCAGTTCGAACGCCTGACCGACGGCGAACGACAGTGGCCCGATGTGCACCCCGACCCCGATGCGGCCGACACGCCCGGGAGCGCTCGACAGCTCGGATTCCAGGGTGTTGGCAAAGACCTCGCGCGTGCAGGGATCGGCGAGCACATCGAGCCGGGCGAGCCGATCGAGCGCGGCCTGCACGGTGGTGTACGCCTCGAACTCGGCGACGGGCAAGAGGTCGACACGGCGATGACCACCGAGCCAGCGGACCATCATCCGCTGACAGAACTCCGCCCAGTGGGCCCATGGTTGGGGGTCGCCGACCGGGCCGAGCAGGACCCTCAGCTCCTCCACGAACGCGAGCAGCTCGGCCGCGGCCGCCGCATCGTGCGGGCGGCCGCGCGCGACCGCTCGTTCGGCGTACGCGCTCAGCCGGGGCTGCCAGTCCGCCGCACCCGCGAGCCCGGCCTGGCGAGAAACGCGCTCCCAGTGCTGCCTGGGCACGATGTGATCGGTCGCGGTGCGCGCCGGCACGTGGGCCAGCAACGCGAACAGGTCGGCCCGGCGGATGCCGCGGCGATCCAGGCGCAACAGATCGAGCACCAGGCGGGCGGCGAGCCGCTCGTGCACTGCGATGCCCGGCCGGCCGTTCCAAGGCACGTCGGCATCGTCCAGATGCTCGCCGACCAACCGTGCGTACGGTTCGTGTCGCGGCCACACGATGCCGATGCGGTGCAGCGGCACCCCTTCGTGCACGGCGCCGACCACGACGCGGACCGATTCCCGCGCCTCCTCGTCCGCATCCGAAGCGTCGACAAGTTCCAGCGCGACGCCGGCAGGTGCCTGTCGCGCACCCTGGATGACGATGACCTCGCCGTGCTCGGCGAGCGCGGCGAGCAGTGCCTGCTCGGTGGGTCGCAGGCGCTGGGGCAGGAAGACGATCGTGTGTCGTGGTGCGGAGCTCGTGCTCGTGCACGCGGAGCGAAGGAGGTCGGCTTCGTCGTACCAGTTCGTGCGCAACGCATCGGTCACCGTGCGATGGAGGCGGACGATCTCGCGAGCCCGCGCCGAACCACGATCGGCCAGGCGTTGCACGGTCGCCGGCGGAAGGTGACGCAGCTCGCGATGCGCGTCGCGAACCGCGCTGATGGTGGCCTGGTGCTGTGCGATCGGCTGGAGCATTCCTGCGGATGCGGACAGTGCCTGACGCACCGCGACGTCGATGACCGGGGTGGAGACCGGTCGGCGATCACCGGCTGCCAGGCCGGGCCCACCGAGGAGCTCGGCGAAGCGGAAGGTGGTGAGGAACTGCGCCGCCGCGACACCACCGTGTGACGCGAGCCAGCGGCGTGCGGCCACACCGACGGCATTGGAGTGGACCAGCACGGACACCGGGGACAGCGGGTCGCCGGCCTGCACCTGCTCGATGGCGACACGGAGCGCCTGGAACGCAGGCGCCCCGTAGGGGCTAGAGCGCTGTTCGAGTGCCATCGGGAGGCACTCTACGGAAGGGGTGCGCGACGGTTGGCCATCACCGCTCGCGCGGGACTGGTCACACGCGGACCGCCGCTTCGGCGCGTGCCCGCAGATCGGCGACGGCGTGGGCGAGGCCCTCCGGGTCGCGGTAGAGCGCGCTGCCGGCGACGAGGATGTTCGCCCCGGCGGCTGCTGCCGGTGCGATCGTGGTCGGCCCGATGCCACCGTCGACCTCGATGTCCACACGGTCGGTCAGGCCTCGAGCGGTGATCAGCGACCGCAGCTCGCGGATCTTCGGTTCCATCGTGGCGATGTAGCGCTGGCCACCGAAGCCGGGGTTCACGGTCATGATCAACACCATGTCCACCAGGTCGAGCACGTGGGCGACGGCTGCGACCGGCGTGGCGGGGTTCAACGCCACGGACGCCGACGCGCCGAGCGACGCGATGTTCCCGAGCGTGCGATGGAGGTGCGGGCATGCCTCGGCGTGGACGATCAGGCGCGAGCATCCGGCCTTCACGTACGCCGCCGCCATGGCGTCGGGGGTGAGCACCATCAGGTGCGCCTCGAAGGGCAACGACGTGTGGCGGCGAGCCGACGCGATCACATCCGGTCCGAACGTCAGGTTGGGCACGAACTGGCCGTCCATGACGTCCCACTGGATCCGATCCACGCCGGCGGCCTCGAGCGCCGCAACCTCCTCGCCGAGACGGGAGAAGTCGGCGGGCAGCACGCTGGGGGCGATCTCGATGCGGGGCACGCGCCGAAGTTACTGCGCGAGCCCCCGCCGCGCCGCGTCCGTAGGCTCGTGTCGTGAGGCTTGTGTCATGTCGTTGAGTGTCATGTCGTTGAGTGTCGTGCAGTGAGCGTCGTGTCGTGATTGTCGTGTCGTGATGATTGAGGTGACCGTCGAGAAGATGGCCGCAGGTGGCGACGCGATCGCGCGGCTCGTCGATGGGCGTGTCGTGTTCGTCACCGGGGCCCTTCCCGGCGAGCGTGTCCGGGCGCGTGTGACCAACGAGAAGAAGGACTACGCGAAGGCTGTCGCGGAGCGTGTGCTGGAAGCGTCCCCGTCCAGGGTGGCGCCGCCCTGCGAGTTCCTCGCCGCGGGGTGTGGAGGCTGCGGCTGGCAGCACATCGATCCCGCTGCTCAGCTCGAGTTCAAGGCGGACATCGTGCGTGATGCGTTGCGGCGCACGGCCAAGCTGCCCGAGGCACGCGTCTTCGCCGGTGGGTCGGTGTCTCCGTGGGAGTACCGCACGACCTTGCGCCTCGCGGTCGGTCCCTCCGGTCGCGTCGGCCTGCGCGCCGCGTCGAGCCATCGTGTCGTAGAGATGGATCACTGCCTCGTGGCGCATCCCTCGTTGTCCGTGCTCCTGCCCTTCGTGCGCGTGCGCGACGCTGCCGAGGTCACGCTGCG
>JAYVMH010000333.1:0-5298 GCA_043759015.1 Actinomycetota bacterium | reverse complement strand
CGGTTCTGACCCAACCTTCGCCCTCGATCCACCGACGGATCACCTTCGCCGGCGACCCGACGGCGACGCTGTAGTCCGGGATCTCCCCCGACACCACGGAGTTGGCGCCGATGGTGACGTGCCGGCCGATCTGCGAACCGGGCAGCACCACCGTGCCGTGGCCGAGCCACGACCCGGCGCCGATCCGCACCGGCCGTTCCGCCTGCGTCTGCAGGGAGATCGGACGGCTGACGTCCTCGTAGCCGTGGTTCTGGTCGGTGATGTACACGTGGTGGCCGGTCCACACGTCGTCGCCGATCTCGATGCCGAAGTGACCGACGATGCCCGAACCCTTGCCGATCAGGCAACGGTCGCCGATTCGCACGACCGGGTCGCTGAGGCACTCCTGCCCCGGCACCATCCCCGCGGACAGGGTCGACTGGGGCCCGATCATCGTTCCCGACCCGATGTGGATGTAGCGCTCGTTGAGGATCGTGTTGTGGGGGAAGCAGACGATGCTGCCGGCGCCGAAACGACCGAACCGGCGCCCCGCTGCGGTATCCGGTCCGATCGCACCGACGCGGCACAACCACGCCCACGTGCGACGCACCCACTCCCCGCCGATGCGGTAGCCCGTCGCTCGCAATCGATCTCGCATTCCGGGGAAGCTAGCGGGATCCGCGGCTACGCTGGTGGTGATGGGCGGACCCGGTCGGGCCGGTCCGTCCGCACTCAACGATGTCGAACGACAGTCCCACCACACCCAACACGCTCAGCCACCCTGTGGCAAAGGGTTGGCTCGTCCACTCCTTCACCGGTCTCGGCGCGCTGTGCGGCATGTTCGGCCTCATGGCCGTCGCCGCCGGGCACGAGAAGCAGGCCATCCTGTGGCTGATGATCGCCATGATCCTCGACGGCGTCGACGGGCCGTACGCGAGGAAGTGGTGCGTCGCCGAGAACGTGCCGCGCATCGACGGCTACACGCTCGATCTGATCATCGACTACGTCACCTGCATCGTGATCCCCGTGCTGTTCATGCACCGGTTCCACATGCTCCCCCACCACTGGTCGCTCGTGGTCGGCTCGTTCGTACTGTTCATGTCGGCGCTCTGGATGTCGCGGACCGACCAGATGACCGACGACCACTGGTTCAACGGGTTCCCGTGCGAGTGGAACATGATCGTACCCACCCTGTTCCTGCTGCACACCGACAAGTGGCTCACCGCGCTGGCCTGCGTGCTGCTGGCGTGCACGCAGCTCACGAACTGGAAGTTCGTGCACCCGATGCAGGTCCGCTGGTTCCGCAAGCTCACCGTGCCGGTGACCGTGCTGTGGCTGACCCTGGTGCTCCTGATGACGTGGCAGTTGCCCCGTCACAGCGACATCGCCCGCCTCGCTCTGCTCGCCTGCCCCATGTACATCGTCGGCCTCGGCGTCTGGCGCACGCTCAGCCACCAGGTCGATCCCGCGGTGGTGCCGGCCGACGACGTGCACCATGCGGGCACCTAGCCTCACCGACGTTCCCGGCATCCGAGTCGGGCACACCCAGCGCGTCGGCAGAGGGTGGCGCACCGGCACCACGGTGGTGCTGCTCCCGGAGCACACCGTGGCGGGCGTCGACGTCCGCGGCGGTGGTCCGGGTACCCGCGAGACCGACCTGCTCCATCCCACCGCGACCATGAACACGGTGCACGCTTTGTGCTTCACCGGTGGCAGCGCGTACGGACTCGCTGCTGCCGGCGGGGTGATGGAGCTCCTCGAGTCCCGCCGCATCGGCTTCCAGGTCGGACCCGGATCCCACGATGTCGTCCCCATCGTGCCCACCGCGGTGATCTTCGACCTCGGCCGCGGCGGCACCTTCGCCAACCGACCCGACGAATCCTTCGGTCTGCGTGCGGCCCGCGCTGCGCGTGCGGCATCCGTGGCCGTCGGTGCCGTGGGCGCGGGCACGGGCGCACGATCGAGAGGGTTGCAGGGCGGCCTCGGCATGGCCAGCACCACGCTGTCCAACGGCACCGTGGTCGCGGCACTGGCTGTGGTGAACTCCGCCGGCTCCGTCCTCGATCCGTCCACCGGGCTTCCGTGGGAACGCGGCAGCGTCGCGCTGCGCCGCCCGACATCGACCGATCGACAGGTG
This sequence comes from Actinomycetota bacterium, assembly GCA_043759015.1. GTDB lineage: Bacteria > Actinomycetota > Acidimicrobiia > Acidimicrobiales > Ilumatobacteraceae > UBA668. Next base: position 3,182 of record JAYVMH010000333.1, on the reverse strand, counting down.
CTGCGTGCGCACCTCGACAGCGCGGTCCCGCCGCTGAACACGACGATCGGTGTTGTCGCGACGACGGCAGCGTTGACGAAGGCCGAGTGCAGCAAGTTCGCCTCGGTCGCCCACGACGGTCTCGCCCGCGCCGTGCGGCCCGCGCACTCGTTGCTCGACGGCGACACCATCTTCGGCGTGTCCACCGGCCGCGACGACCTTGGCACGCTCGCCAACGCGTCCGCGGCGGGCGCGCCCCCGCAACGAGTCCGTGTCGGGTGGTTGAACGCCGTGCTCGAGGCCGGTGCACAGTGCTTCGCCGCGGCGTGCACCGACGCGATCGTGCACGCCGTCGCCACCGGGCCCGATCCCGCCTACCGCGACCTGTGTCCGAGCGCGTTCCCACGCGGTTTCACAATCGCACCTTGAGTGGCTAGCGTCAGGTTCGTGGATCGTCAGAAGGTCACCGTCCCGGACCTCTCGCGGATGAAGGCGCTGCAAGAGCGCATCACGATGATCACCGCGTACGACGCGACGTTCGCCCGCCTGGTGGATCTCGCCGGCGTCGACATGATCCTCGTCGGCGACAGCGTCGGAATGGTCGTGCAGGGCGAGGCCAACACCATCCCGGTGGAGATGGACGAGATGGCGTACCACGTGCGCCTCGTCGCCCGCGCGCTCCCTCGGGCGCTGATCGTCGGCGATCTGCCGTTCGGCAGCTACCAGGTCAGCCCGCAGCAGGCCGTGGAGAGCTCCATCCGGTTGATGAAGGAAGGCGCCGAGTGCGTGAAGCTCGAGGGGGGCGTGGTGATGGCCGAGACCATCCAGACGATCACCCGCGTGGACATCCCGGTGGTCGGCCACATCGGCCTCACCCCGCAGAGCTTCCACCGCATGGGTGGCCACAAGGTGCAGGGCAAGAAGAGCGGGTTCGAGGCCGGCGGCCGCGAGCGCCTGCTGGAGGACGCTCATGCCGTCGAGCAGGCGGGCGCCTGCGCGGTGGTCGTCGAGGGGGTCCCCCGCGACCTCGCCCAGGAGATCACCCAGAAGCTGTCGATCCCCACCATCGGCATCGGCGCCGGACCCGATTGCGACGGCCAGGTGCTGGTGCTGCACGACGTGCTCGGCCTCAGCGAGCAGACGCTGAAGTTCACCAAGCAGTACGCCGATCTGCGCAACGATGCCATCCGCGCCACCGAGGCGTTCATCCGCGAGACACGCGACGGCTCGTGGCCGGACGACGCGCACAGCTTCCACTGACCCGCTCGATGCACATCGTCACCACGCCTGGCGCGCTCCACGACTGGAGCGACGCGCAACGTCGGAGTGGGTTGCGGGTCGGTCTCGTGCCGACGATGGGCGCGCTGCACGCCGGCCACCTCGCGCTCATCGACGAGGCGCGCTGGCGCTGCGACGTCGTGGTCGTGTCGATCTTCGTCAACCCCCTGCAGTTCGATCGACCGGACGACTTCGCCGGCTACCCGGGCCCGATCGACGACGACGTCGCCCTGTGCCGCGAGCGCGGCGTCGACGCGGTCTACGCGCCCGTGGCAGCGACGATGTACCCGGAGGGCTTCCAGACGTACGTGGACCCGGGGTCGCTCGGCGACGTGCTGGAGGGCGCGCAGCGACCGGGGCACTTTCGGGGGGTGACGACGGTGGTGACCAAGCTCTTCAACGCTGCCCGACCCCACGTCGCCGTGTTCGGGCAGAAGGACTTCCAACAGCTCGCGATCATCCGCCGGATGAACGCAGATCTGGACCTCGGGATCGAGATCGTCGGCATGGCCACGATCCGCGAGCCCGACGGCGTCGCCCTGTCGAGCCGCAACCGCCGGCTCTCCGCCGCTCAGCGGGCCGCCGCGGTCTGCGTCCCCACCTCGCTGCAGGCCGTTGCCGACGCCTACGCCGCGGGCGAGCTCGACGCAACCGTGCTCACGTCCATCGGCCGCACCGTCGTCGACGCCGAGCCGCTTGCCCGCTTCGAGCACCTCGAGCTCGTCGACGCGGCCACGCTTCGCCCCGCACCGATCGCCGGACCCGACACCGTCGCCGTGACTGCGGTGTGGTTCGACCACGTCCGCCTGATCGACAACCGCCTCCTCACCTAATGGGTGGGGTCAGTCGATGTAAGGCTGGCTTCGAGCCGCTGGCCGGTGAGCACTGTAAGAACCTGGAGCTGTGACTCCTAGGCCTAGATCGTGCCCCGGCCAGTTGGTGGGAATGCCTGTAGCACTCATGGGGTGTCGTGCCGAGAGCACTGATCCATTAGGTCGTTGCCGGGGGTTCTTGGCTCGATTCATCCGACCGAGAGGAGTCATACGAATGACAGTGTTCATGGGTGATGATTGGGCTGAGGACCATCACGACGTCCATCTGATGAACGACGACGGCAAGAAGCTCATCAGCCGCCGGCTGCCCGAAGGCCTCGATGGGATCCGCATGTTCCACGAGCTCGTTGCCGACCATGTCAACGATCCGGGTGAGGTGGTCGTGGGGATCGAAACCGATCGCGGGTTGTGGGTGACTGCGTTGGTCGCGGCTGGCTATCAGGTCTACGCGATCAACCCGTTGGCGGCATCGCGGTATCGGGATCGTCACAACGTCGGCGGCGCCAAGTCGGATCCAGGCGATGCGAAGATGCTCGCTGATCTGGTCCGCACCGATCGTCACAACCACCGCCAGATCGCCGGTGACACCGCTGAGGCGGAAGCGATCCGGATCATGGCTCGTGGCCACCAGAACCTGATCTGGAGCCGTAGTCGCCAGACCAATGCATTGCGCAGTGCGTTGCGCGAGTACTACCCGGCTGCGTTGGAAGCGTTCCCCGAGCTGGCTGACAGCGACACCCTGGCAGTGCTGGCCAAGGCGCCGACACCGGCCGCTGGCGCTGGTTTGACGCTCGGTCAGATCCAGGCCGCGCTCAAGCGTGGCGGCCGGCATCGCAACATCGAACGACGCTCCGGCGAGATCCAGACCGCGTTACGCACCGCCCAACTCGCCGCACCAGCAGCGGTCGCCGAAGCGTTCGCCGCGACCACGCGTGCAGCGGTCGGGATCATCGCCGAGATGAACCGCCAGATCAGCCAACTCGAGGCGACGCTGGCAGCAAGTTTTGAGCAGCACCCGGACTCCGACATCTACCACTCCCTGCCAGGATTCGGTGTCGTTCTCGGAGCCCGGGCGCTCGGCGAGTTCGGAGA
>JAYVMH010000332.1:0-11610 GCA_043759015.1 Actinomycetota bacterium | reverse complement strand
TCGCGCGAACGCACGCGTTCATGGCGCTCGGCGATGCTGCGATGTATGGCGCGCTCGCCGGTTCGTTCCTGCTCGGACTGACCCCGGACGCGCAACGCCCGAAGGTGTTGCTGTACCTGCTCGTCAGCGCGGCGCCGTTCGCGGTGGTGGCCCCGGCGATCGGGCCGACGGTCGACCGGATACCTGGCGGTCGGCGGATGGTGATCCAGATCACTGCCGCGCTGCGCGCGCTGGCGTACCTGCTCATGATCTCCCACGTCGGCGACCTGCTCCTCTACCCGTTGGTGTTCCTCGCCCTGGTGATGCAGAAGACGTACGCCGTGTCGAAGTCGGCGCTGGTGCCGATGGTCGTGCGCGACGAGCGCGAGCTCGTCGAGGCGAACAGCAAGCTCAGCCTGATCTCCGGCGTCGTCGGCGCGATCGGCATCGGGCCGCTCGCGCTCATGGGCAAGCTCAGTACCACGGTGCCGTTGTTGATCGGCATCGCCCTGTTCGTGTTCGGTGGCATCGCGGCGCGCCGGCTTCCGCGAGATGTGGTCGCGGCCAAGCCGGCGCCGCGCTCGGAGAAGGTGGAGCTGCGCTCCGCCGGCATCCGACTCGGGTCGGCGGCCATGGTGCTGATCCGGGCAAGCATCGGGTTCCTGACGTTCCACCTGCTGTTCTGGCTGCGGCACGACTACGGGCTGGCTGCGTTCGGTCTCGCCGCCGGCGCGAGCGCGCTCGGTTCGATGGCGGGCAACCTGGTGGCGCCGCGTCTTCGGCGCTCGCTTCGCGAACGGCGGATGCTCGTCGCGTCGCTCGGCGTCATCGCCATTGCCGGCCTGGCGGCCGCGTTCACCGGCGGGCTCGGCACCGCGGTGGTGCTCGCGTTCGTCGTCAACTTCTCCGGCGCCGTCGGCCGTCTTGCGTTCGATTCGATCGTGCAGCGCGACGCACCGGACGCGAACCAGGGCCGGGCGTTCGCCCAGTTCGAAGCGAGGTTCCAACTGTCCTGGGTGCTCGCCGGCTTGCCGCCCGTCGCGGTCACGCTCCCCGGTCAGGTCGGCTTCCTGGTGGTCGGTCTGATGGGTGCGTTCGCGATGGTGACCTACCTGATCGGGTCCAGAGCGGTGCGTGTCGGAAAGCCGATCCCGCCCTCGCTCAGTGAACGGGCGCGAAAAGCGGTCGCGTCCGAAGTCGGCAAGCGGCGCAGCGCCCCCTCGTCGGACCGGATGGGGAAGCGACCGCCGGCACGCCGGCGCGGTTAGAGCTCGAGTCGGGCGATCCAGAGGCCGGGCGCGTCGATCTCGGCGGGGGTGGGGAGCGCGGCGGGCTTGGTGAGGAGCTGGGTGAGACCGGCCTCGCCGACGCGGTCGACCACGCCGCCGGCGAACGTCTTGCCCCGCTGCACCTGTTCGTGGGTCAGCTGCATGCCCAGCAGTCGCTCGACGAACACGTCATCGGGCGACACCTCGACGCGACGGCGCCGCACTGCTTCCGCGATGCGGAGCGCATCGCCACCGATCACCCGCACGGCGACGGAGTCCACGACGTAGTCGACGTAACCGATGACCGCGGCGGTGGCGGCGTCGAGCTGCGGCGCCAGTTCCTGTTGGGCCGGCGACTGGACAGCGCCGAGCAGCACGGCGGGATCGCCGAGCAGTTGCTGCATGGCCTGCATCGGGTCGTCGGACCCGTCGATCTCGATCGCACTGAGCCGTTCGGCCACTGCCGACGGATCGGGTTCGAACCCGCCGACGTAGCGGCGGACCAGCGCGGCGTACTGCTCGCGCAGCGAGCGAATCGAGAACAGCGTGTGGCCGGTGAGCTCCTGGGCCAGGACCCACAGCCGCATCTCGTCGGCAGCGAGGCTCCAGTCGGCCGCGAACTGATCGATGTTCGCCGGCACCACGAGCAGCGTGTCGTCGCTGCGCGGGATCGGCAGGTCGTACTGGCCGAACGTACGGGCGGCCATGCGGCCCACCATGCTGCCGACCGCCATGCCCATCATCGCCGGCGCCATCAGCTTGCTGAGGCCGGCCATCATCGCCATCATCGGGTCGGCGTCGGCCTCGCCCGCTTCTGCGGGGCGCTTGCCGAGCGATGTGGCGAGCTCGGTGAACAGCGGCCGATAGGCCTCCAGGGTGCGCTGTGCCCACACACTTCGGCTGACCGCGGTGACCTCCGGGAAGGCGGTGTCGGTGCCGGTGAGATCGTGGACGTGGAGCTCGAGGATGCGGGTGAGCTCGGTGAGCTGGATGCGGACCGCCGGATCCACGTTCGGCTCGCTCGCCCCGTCGGAGCTGGCGAGCGATGCGAACTGCCGCGCCGCGTCCCAGTTCAGCGGACCCTGGCCCGCCATTGCCTTTGCGAACTCCCCGAACATCGGCACGTTCGCGAAAGGGTTGTCGCCGGCCGGGTTCAGGTCGCCATCGGACATGACGACAAGGTTAGGCGGACACCGCGAGATAGCGTCGGCGGGTGATGGACACGGCGCTGGGGACCATCCCGGTCTGGGTGAACGACGGCACGACCGGCCTCGGTGCGCGGGTACTGCGACTGCTCGTCGCCAGCGACCGGGCCCGGGCCGTGGACGCCACCGATTGCACCGTGCTCGTGTGGGTCAGTGCGTACGACGCCGAGGCACGGGCGAGTCGCCGGGAGAGCGCGCTCACCGGGCTCGCAACCGCGCTGGCCGGCTGCCCCCACCTGCAACACGTGGTGCTGGTCTCTTCCGCGATGGTCTACGGCGCGTGGGCGAACAACCCGGTACCGATCACCGAGCACGCAGCCCTGCGCCCCGACGTCGAGTTCGCGTACGCCCGTCAACTCGGCGCTGTCGAGCAGCTGGTCGACGCGTGGCGAACGCACAGGCCCGACCGCACCGCGACGGTGCTGCGGCCGGCGATCTCGATGGCATCCGACGGCACGTCCGGTCTCGCCAGCGCGCTGGCCGCAGGCATGGGCCAGCGAATGGGTGAGGACGACCCGCCCGCGCAGTTCCTCCACCTCGACGACCTTGCGTCGGCCGTGCAGCTTGCCGCCGAACGACGGCTCGACGGCGTGTACAACGTTGCCCCCGACGGTTGGGTGGCCGGCGAGCGGGTTCGCTCACTTGCCGGTGCGGTGCCGAGGATGAAGCTGCCCGACCGCGTGAACGAGGTCGTCACCAACCTCCGCTGGCGGTTCCAACGCGGCCCGATCCCGCCGGGACTGCGCAGCTACACGCGCTGGCCGTGGTTGGTGGCGAACGATCGGCTGAAGGCCGAGGGCTGGCAGCCGACGGTGACGAACGAGCAGGCGTACGTCGAAGGCACCGAAGCCAAGTGGTGGACAATGGTGTCGCCCAAACGCCGTCAGGAGCTGGCGCTCGGGGGCCTGGCCGCCGTGATCCTGGCAGCAGCAGTGGTCACGGTTCGCGCCGTGCGCAGGGCCCGAGCCCGCCGTCGCTGACGGGGAGCGTGCGCGTCAGAGGCTGGCGTGAGGCGATGCCAGCACGACGTCCAGCGTCGTGCCGTCCACACCGCGGCGCACGGTGACGGACACCTTGTCGCCCGGTTGCCGACCGGCGAGCGCAGCGCCGACGGCGCTCACGTCGACCACGGTGATGCCGTCGATCGATTCGATCACGTCGCCCACGAGCAGACCGGCGGCGGCGGCGGGACCGTCCGCGTCGAGCTTCCCGATGGTGAGCGTTCCGCCAGCATCGTCCTTCACCACCACGCCGAGCCACACCCTGCTCGGCGCGGCGTTGCTGAGCGCCCGCCGCAACTGGTCCAGGTGGGCGAGTGACACGAGCACAGGCCCTGTGTCGTCGTGCGAGCACAACGCCACCAGTTCCCCGCGCTGGTTGACCACCGGGGTTCCCTCGCGGAGGTCGGGCGGATCGGTCGACTCCGTGTCGTCGGTGACTCCCGTGGTGGTGATGCTGCCGTCGTCCTGAACGACGGCCGTCACGCCCTCCGCGCCGTAGAACGTCAACTGATCACCGGGCTCGACGCTCGGCGCGACCGTGAACGAGTCCATCGATGGGCTCGACTCGTGGGCGAGCACCGCAAAGCCACTGCGCTGATCCACGAGGAGCACGTGGGCGGTCTGCGTGGCGCCCGACGGCATCACCAGGTCGACGGTGTTGTCCGACGACACCGCGTTCGCGGTCGTGATCACGAGCGCGCCGTTGTTGACCGCCACCGCGACCGCGCTCTCCACCAGACCGCTCCGCGCGACCTCGTACGTCGGAAGCGGGCTGGCGACCACCACGGGCACCGACGTGTGTGTTGGGCGGGGTTTGGTCGACACGGTCGTCTGTCGTGTGGGCGCGGTGGTGGCCGGAGGCTGGCGCACCGTTGTGTCCGCGAAGGCCGAGGACGACGTCGGGAAGCTGAGCGCGTTCGCCACGGTCGACCGCACGCTGACGGCGCTGCGACCGGCATGGGTGGGCAGCATCGTCCAGAGGACGGCGAGGGCCAAGCCGACGCCGATGGCGCCGGTTGCGGCGGTGAGGCCGCGTCCGATCGTGAGCGGCGGCTCGCTGGCGACCCACGCTTGCGCCCCGATCTCGCTCGGGTGCCGCCATTGCCGTTCGTGTGCGGGAACGGGCGCAGCCGGATACAGCTCGTCGTCGCTTCCCTCACTCCGGTCCACGAGTGGGGCAGGTTAGTGAGCAACGCGCCGCATGTGGCGTCGCGGCAACGACCTGCGGCGAAACGCCTTCGGACGGCTACCATGCGGCACGTGCAACCTCCGGTCGATGGCAACTCGTGGTTGGGGCTCAGCGTGGACGTGCTGCCGGTCGGCGCCATCTACGAATGGTGCCTCCGACCGCAGTGCGGGGCGGTGGTCCTGTTCAGCGGAACCGTACGCGATCACGCGCTCGACCAGGCAGGCGCCATGCGGTCGGATGTGCAGTTCCTCACCTATGAAGCGTACGAATCGCAGGTGCTGCCGGCGTTCGAGGCGATCGAGCGCGAGCTGCGCACACGGTGGCCGCACACTGGTCGCGTCGCGCTCGTTCATCGCACCGGCCGGCTCGAGCTGATGGAGAGCTCTGTCGTCGCCGCGGTCGGCGCGCCTCACCGGCCGGAGGCGTTCGAAGCCGCCCGCTACGCGATCGATGCGCTGAAGGCGAGCGCACCGATCTGGAAGCACGAGTCGTGGTCCGACGGCGCCGATTGGGGCACCGGCGCCCATCTCGCGGTGTCCCCGGAGTCGGTGCCCACCGCGGGCGGTGGCAGTCGCTCGTGATCTTCGTGCTCATTGCCATTGCAGCGGTCGCGGTCGTCGGGGTGTGGTACTCGGTCTCGCGAGGCCCGCGGCAGGAACCCGGTGTGGTCAGCTTCCGCCGGCACATCGACGCGCTGTCGCCCGAAGCCCGCCGGGAAGTGATGGATCGCGTTCGGGACCGCCCGATTGACCCGATGAGCCCGAACGACCCGAGGAGTCCGAACGACCCGAGGAGCCCGATTGACCGAAACGACCCGATTGACCGAAACGACCCGATTGACCCGTCGCCGCGGGACGACGAAGAGCCCGATCGCTGATGGCACGCGACCTCGCGATCGACCTCGGCACCGCCAACACCCTGGTCTACATGAAGGGTCGCGGCATCGTCCTCAACGAGCCGTCGGTGATCGCGCTCAACCGCCAGACGGGTGAGGTGCTCGCCACCGGCCGGGAGGCCTGGCAGATGATCGGTCGCACGCCGGGCTACATCGTCGCCGTGCGGCCGCTTCGCGGTGGCGCGATCACCGACTTCGAGATCACCGAACGCATGATCCGATTGCTGCTGCAACGGGTCGGTGTCAGCCGGTTCACCCGCCCCAAGGTCGTCATCTGCGTGCCGTCGGCCATCACCGAGGTGGAGCGCCGAGCCGTCACCGACGCGGCTCGCCGCGCGGGCGCCGCCGACGCTCAGCTCATCGAGCAACCGATGGCCGCGGCGATCGGGGCAGACCTTCCGATCGATGAGCCGGTCGGCAACATGGTGATCGACGTCGGCGGCGGCACCAGCGAGACCGCGGTCATCAGCCTCGGTGGTGTGGTCGCGCTCGAGGCCGTCCGCGTCGGCAGCTTCGACATCGACGCCGCGATCCAGGCGTACGTCCGCCGCGAGCACGGCATCGCCATCGGCGAGCGCACCGCGGAAGAGGTGAAGATGGCGATCGGTTCGGCCGCGCCCACCGAGGACGAAAGTCAGGCGGAGGTCCGTGGTCGCGACCTGATGACCGGTCTGCCCAAGACGGTGGTGCTCACGCCCGAGGAAATCCGGTTCGCGATCGAGGACGTCGTGTCGAGCATCATCGCCTCCGTGGTGCGCTGCCTCGCCAAGGCGCCACCCGAGCTGGCGCAGGACTTCCTCGTCCGCGGCATGTACCTCGTCGGCGGTGGCGGGTTGTTGCGTGGGCTCGCACAGCGCATCGAGAACGAGACGCAGGTGCCGGTGAAGATGTCCAACATGCCGCTCGAAGCGGTCGTGATGGGCGCCGGGCACTGCATCGAGCACTACGACGCGTTGAAGAGCATGTTCATGGGTGCCCGCCAGCGGTGAGGTCGTTGCGCGACACCACGCACGCGCTCGACACCGGCCTCGCGGTCATACGGCAACGCTTCTCGATCCCCCCGACGTTCCCCGCCGAGGTGCTGGCGGCGGCCGATGTCGCGGCTCGGTCCAGGCCAACCGACCACGTGGACCGCACGGGGTGGCCCTTCGTCACGCTCGACCCGGAGGCGAGCACCGACCTCGACCAGGCGTTCACGATCGACCAGGCCGGCGACGACCTGCTACTGCACTACGCCATCGCCGACGTCGCGTCGTTCGTCCGCGACGGCGACCCGGTGGATGCCGAGGCGTGGCGACGCGGAACGACGATCTACCTCCCTGACGCGAAGGTCGGCCTGTACCCGCCCGTCCTCGCCGAGGGGGCGGCGAGCCTGCTGCCCGACGGCCCCCGTCCGGCGATCGTGTTCCACGTCCGCGTGGATCCGTCGGGTGCGGCGACGCTCGACGGCGCCGAGAAAGCAATCATCCGCAGTCGGGCCAAGCTCGCCTACGACCGAGTGGTCGAGTCGGAGCTCCCTGCCCGATTTGCCGAGCTCGCTTGGCGGGTGGAAGCCGCCGAAGCGGCCCGGGGCGCAAGCGCGGTGGATCCGCCGGAACAGGTGGTGGAGCGCAACACCCACGGTTACCGCCTGTCGTTTCGTCCGCGGCTGCTCGCCGAGTCGCAGAACGCGGCAATGTCGCTCGCCACCAACATCGCGGTGGCTCGGGCGCTCCTGCAGGCGCACACGGGCTTGTTCAGGGTGCTGGCCGCGCCGGATCCCGGTGCGGAGCGTCGGCTTCGGCACACGGCCGTCGCGTTCGGTCTGCAGTGGCCGAAGGGCACGCCCCTCGAGCAGTACACGCGCACGCTGGACCCGAACGACCCGCGGCAAGCCGCGTTCCTTCTGGCCGTGCGGCGTGCAGGCGGGCACGCCGAGTATGCGACCTACCAGCCAGGCGTCGTACCGTGGCATGCCGCCGTGGAGGCGACGTACGCGCACGCCACCGCGCCCCTTCGGCGGCTCGCTGATCGCTATGTGGTGCAGACGGCGCTGGCGGTCGCCAACGGGCGGCCAGTACCCGACGCGGTGCAGGCAGCGCTGGCCCGCCTGCCGGATGCGATGGCGAAAGCCGCGTCCCACGCCGGCCAGATCGATCGGTCGGTCATCGAACTGGCCGAGGCCGTGATGTTGCAGGGTCGGGAGGGGCAGACGTTCGCGGCCGTCGTCATCGACGACGACGAGGACACGAGCCGGGTGCAGCTCTGCGACGTCGCCGTGGTCACCAAGGTGCTCGCTCACGGGTTGCACCCCGGCGACGCGCTGCGGGTTCGGCTCGTGTCGGCCGACCCGACGCAGGCGGTGGCGCACTTCGAGCGGGTTGCTTGACGTTGGTTCAACGGGCCGCTGCGCCAGGTCCTCAGCTGGGGTCGATGCGGAACACCGTGCCGTCGTAGGCCAGGACGTAGACGGCGCCGTCGGGGCCGTCGTTGATGGAGCTCACCGACGTGAGGGTGCCGAGCGTGACCACGTCGCCATCGGCCCTGGTGGCCCACACGATGCCACTGCAGTAGTCGCTGAACAGGAACCAGCCGGCGAGCGAAGGGATCGTGGCGCCGCGGTAGACGGCGGCGCCACTCACCGAGCATCCCTGTGGGCCGTGCGGGTACTCGTAGATGGGCATCGTCACCGCATCCGACGGCTGATCCGCGTTGAACGCATGGGTGGCCTCGAACGCGCTCCACCCGAAGTTCGCCCCCCGTCCGGCGCCCTTTGCGGCGGGCGCAACGTCGACCTCCTCCCACAGGTTCTGGCCGACGTCGGCGATCCACAGGTCGCCGTTCGCGCGGTCGAACGTGAAGCGCCACGGGTTGCGCAGCCCGACTGACCAGATCTCGCCGCGAGCACCGGCGACACCGACGAACGGGTTGTCCGCCGGGATCGTGTACGCACTGCTGCCGGTCGCGGTCGGGTCGATCCGCAGGATCTTGCCGAGTAGCTGACCCGTGTTCAGCGCGCGGCGGTCCTGGTCGCCGCTGCCGCCGCCGTCGCCGAACCCGATGTAGAGGTACCCGTCGTAACCGAACAGCACTTTGCCGCCGTTGTGGTTCGGATACGGCTGTTCTACCTGGAGAACGGTCCGGGCGCTGGCGGTGTCGAACGTGCCGTTCGCGGCGACTGCGTACTCGGCGATGACGCTGTTGCCCGCGGTGTCGGTGTAGTCAACGTAGGCGAGGGGCTTGGTCGGATGGAACGCGAGGCCGAGCAAACCCTGCTCGGACCCGGTCGACACCGCGGTGCTGATGTCCAGCACGGGAGCGCCGGGAGTGCCGTCGCGGATGGGCACGATGCGCCCATCCTGCTGCACGAGGAACAGCGTCGGGTCGTTCGGGCGCCAGGCGATGTCGACGGGTTTGTCGACGCCACTGACGAGTGGCGTGAACTTCACCATCGCGGGCGACAACGGCAGCGTCGAGGTCGGCGCCAGGGTGGTGGGAGGCTCCGAGACGGGTGGGACGGTCTCGTTCGGCGCGGGCGTCGAGGCGACGGTCGCCGGCGTCGAGCCCGTGGTGCCGCCCGTGGCGCTGCTCGAGCATCCGGCGAGCATGGCGACCGCGATCACCAGCGCGACCCTCAGAGGAGGGTCCTTCAGAAAAGGGTCCTTCAGAAAGAGTCCTTCAACAGAGGGCCACGGCGCATCAGCGACCCACCCTCACGAGGCCTTCTTGGACCACGCTGACGGCGAGCTTGCCGTCGGCCGTGTAGATGGCTCCGCCGGCCAGTCCGCGTGCTCCACCTGTGGACATCGGGTGCTGGTCGTACAGCAACCAGTCGTCCGCGCGGAACGACCGGTGGAACCACATCGCGTGATCGAGGCTGGCCATCTGCATGTCGGGGGTCTCCCACGACATGCCGAAGGGCAGCACGGTGGTGTCGAGCAGTGTCATGTCGCTGGCGTAGGTGACGATGCAGGCGTGCAGCGTGGGGTCGTCGGGGAGGTGGCCGTCGGCACGCAACCACACCCGCTGGCCGTACGACGGCTTGCCCTGCCGCGTAAACGGATCGCCGTCGACGTGGCGCAGGTCGATGGGTCGGGGCCGGTCGTACCACTCACCCATGCGGTCCTTGTGCGGCGCCATCCGGGTCTTGAAGTCGGGCAGCGACTCGGCCGCGGGCACGTCGAGCGGCATCTCCGGTTGGTAGTCCGGGCCAGGCTCCGGCGTGTGGAAGCTCGCTTGCAGGTTGAAGATGGCCCGACCGTGCTGGATGGCGACGACGCGCCGGGTGCTGAAGCTCTTGCCGTCGCGGATGCGGTCGACCTCGTACAGGATCGGCACGGTCGGGTCGCCGGGCCGGAGGAAGTAGGCGTGGAGCGAGTGCACATGACGACCGATGTCGACGGTGCGGGTGGCGGCGACGAGGGCCTGACCGGCCACCTGTCCGCCGAACACCCGCTGGCGATTTTCGTCGGGGGAGACACCGCGGAAGAGGTTGACCTCGATCGCCTCCAGATCGAGCAACTTCACCAGTTCATCGAGTGCGGTCATGAAGGCTGCATTCTCGCAGGAGATCAGCCGATCGGCTGCCTCACACGCCACAGCACCCAGGAGGGATCCTCCCAGGTCACCGTCCACCCCATCGTCCTGCCATCGTCGGCGCTGATCTGGGGCACGCCGGAGACCTTCCTCATCAGGTAGAAGTCGGCACGCCGCTGGATCACCGGCAGCTCGCTCGATTGGACGCCCCTGCGGTTGGTGTAGAGCGTGAGCGCGCGCACCTTGAAGAACGCGATCACATCGTCCTCGTGCGTGAAGTGGCGGATCGCGGCGAACCCGGCGACGGCGTACGGCGCTTCGGGTCCGTCCGCGAGCGCTGCCCCGCGTGCGCGCAGGTCGCGCATCTGGCCGACCTGCTTCTCGACGTCGTGGAGGTGATAGGAGACGAGCGACACGAGCAGACCGATCGCCAACCACGATCGGATTCGGCGGGTGATGGGGATTGCGGCGAGTGCCTGGACCGCGAAGTAGAGACCGAACGGGGTGATCGCCAACATGTAACGACCGGCGACGGCCGGGATCATCCCCGCGATCGTCAGCGAGCCCAACGCGAACACGAGCCATGGCGCGTCCGTGCGTGGCGCCCGCCACATCCGGATCACGATGCCGGCGACGACGAGGAGGAACACGAGCAGCAGGCCGATGCCGCGCAGGCGTGGCAGCCCGAGCTGCGACGCGAATGTCGTGCGGAACGGGCCCTGCAGCTTCTTCCACGTCTGCGAGAGGCCGGCATTCGGGTAGTCGGGCGCGAGCGCACTCGGCAGGAGCAGTTGGAAGCCCACCACGCCGGCCACGAACGTGGCGAGCGGAGTGGCGAGGCGAAGTTTGTCCGCGACGCGCCATTGGCCGCGCACGTCGAGCAGCTGCGCGACGACGATGGCGGCGATCATCGCCAGCCCCTCGCGACGCACGTTGAACACGAACACCGCCAACAAGCCGAGCACGATCAGGTCGTTGCGCGACGCGGCGTGCAGGCGGTCGTGGACGCGTCGGCACCGGTCGAGCCACCAGAACGTGGTGGCGATGGCGAGCATGTACGGCAGCTCGCTCAACAGCTGGTCGGTGTGGACCAGGTAGGCGAGCGTGGTGCCGATCGAGGCCACGACACCGAACGCCATCCAACGCTGCAGCCGGGTGCGGAGGATCTCGTGGAACACCCACAGGAAGCCGCACAGCAACGCGATCTCGACCATCTTGAGGCGTGCGTAGTCGAGGCCGAACAGCCGCACGAACGGGCTCAGCAGCAGCGGCCAACCCCACGGGTAGACGTAGGGGCTGAAGCCAGGCTTGGCGGCGTTGTCCACGTTGAAGCGGTTGTCCGCAATGACCTGTCCGATGTTGCCGTTGAAGATGCTCCTCGCCTGGCGCACGTACAGCGCGAAGTCGTCGCCCCACGCATGGCCGAGATAGTGCTGCTGCGTCGCGAACCACCACACGATCGGCAGGAGCAACAGCATCGCGCCGTGTCGTCCGGCGACGTCGCGCGCCCGCCGCTGCCACGCCTGCAGTCCTTCGCGTTCCATCACGTCCCGATTAT
>JAYVMH010000331.1:0-5307 GCA_043759015.1 Actinomycetota bacterium | reverse complement strand
GACAGCATCGTCAAGAACTCGCATCGCCAACCCCTGAGTCGCGCCTGGGTCATCTCGACAGATGGTTGTATCCAGTGCAAGATTCTCCTTGAACACCGAGCCGAACTCCCGGGGGAACTCATGCCGCTGCAGGACGACATCCAGGTCGTGTCCGTCGACGATCACGTCATCGAGCACCCGGGGGTGTTCCAGGACCGGCTGCCGGCCAGGTTCAAGGAACGAGGCCCGCGGATCGAGCACACCGCGGAGGGCGCCGACATCTGGATGTACGACGGCGTACCGCACCCGAACATCGGCCTCAACGCGGTCGCGGGCAAGGACCGCAAGGACTACGGCCTCGATCCCACGGCGTACGACGCGATGCGGCCCGGTTGCTACCGAGTCGAGGACCGGCTCGCCGACATGGACATCGACGGGATCCACGCCCAGCTGTGCTTCCCGACGTTCCCCGGGTTCGCCGGCAGCACCTTCTTCCGGGCGCCCGACAAGGAGCTCGCCGCCGCGTGCGTCAGCGCCTGGAACGACTGGATGATCGACGAGTGGGCCGGCGGCATGCCCGGCCGGCAGATCCCGCTCGCCCTGGTGCCGTACTGGGACATCGACGCCACCGTCGCCGAGGCGACGCGGATCATCGAACGCGGTGCCAAGACGATCTCGTTCACCGAGATGCCCCACGCCCTCGGGCTGCCGTCGTTCCACTCGAAGCACTGGGACCCCTTCCTCGCGGTGGTGAGCGAGGCCGAAGTACCCCTGTCCCTGCACTTCGGCAGTGGCGGTGCACCTACCGTGGCCTCCGACGCACCGTTCACCACGGCGATCGCACTCTTCGGGCTCAACTCGCAGATGGCCACGATCGACCTGATGAACACGCGACTGTTCGAGCGCTTCCCGAAGCTCAAGTTCGCCATGTCCGAAGGTGGCATCGGCTGGATGCCGTACATCCTCGAACGGGCCGACTACACGTGGGAGCGTCACCGCTACTACACCGGCATGGTCGATGCCCGCCGGCCCTCGGACATCTTCCGCGACCACATCTTCGGCTGCTTCATCGCCGACGACGCCGGTCTCGCCAACATCGATCGCATCGGCGAGGACAACATCATGTTCGAGGCCGACTACCCGCACTCGGACAGCAACTTCCCCCACGCCCGCAAGATGCTCGCCGAGTCGTTGGTCCACGTGCCGGACGCGGTCGCTCGCAAGATCGCCGAGGACAACGCCCGCAAGCTGTTCAAGTTCCCGCGGTAAGCGCGCTCCTCGCCCATGGGCTCGGCGACGCGCATCGTGCCGATGGAGATCGGTCGCCTCGACTCGGCGCTCCGCGGGCTCACCGGCGATCCGGGGCGGGCGGTGCTGCCGGTGCCGAGCTGGCTCATCGAGCACCGCGACGGCCTGATGTTGTTCGACACCGGGATGCACGTCGGGTTGCGGGCTGACGCCACTCGCCTCGCGAAGATCATTTCCGACACCCACGTCGATTTCCCGGTGGGCGAGGACCTGTCCGCCCGGCTGGGCTCGGCCGGCTACCGCCCGACCGACGTCACCGTCGTCGCCATCAGCCACCTCCACTTCGACCATGCCGGCGGCACGGCCGAGATCCCCAATGCCCGGCTGATCGTGCAGCGCGCCGAGTGGGACGCTGGCCACCACCCCAAGTTGGTCGAGTTCGGGGTGTACACGCCGAGCGAGTTCGACGTCGGTCACGACCTCGAGCTGATCGAGGGCGACCACGATGTGTTCGGTGACGGCAGCGTCGTGTGCATCTCGACACCCGGCCACACCAAGGGCCACCAGTCGCTGCGCGTGCAGCTGGCGTCGGGTCCGGTGGTGCTCACCGCCGACTGCGTGTACTTCGGCTCGATGCTCGACGAGATGCGCCTGCCGGTGTTCGGCTTCGACAAGCCGCAGCAACTCACCTCGATGCGGCGACTGGCGTCGATGCGCGACGACGGTTGCCGGCTCCTGTTCGGGCACGACCTCGACCAGTTCCGTTCGCTGCCGACGGAAGGCTGGGCCTAGCAGACCGCTTCAGTCGGCGTGCCCACCGTGTCCGGCGAGCCCGGCGAGGATCGCGGCGTAGCGCTCCCGGGCGGCCTCGCGCTTGGGAAGGATGTGCTCGGTCGGGAACAGACCCGGTGCGGGGCTGTAGCCGCCGAGCACGCCTTTGGCGATGGTGGTGCGGTGCACCTCTGTCGGGCCGTCAGCGAGGGCGAGCGATGGCACGCTCATCCACATCGCGGCGAGCGGGAGCTCGTTGGTGGTTCCGAGCGACCCGTGCACGTGGAGCGCCCGCTGCACGATGTCGTGGTACACCTTGGCCATCGCCACCTTGCACATCGCGATGTCGACGCGGGCGGCACCGTGCGGAAGGTTGTCGATCTTCCAGGCGGTGTGCAGCACCATCAGGCGGTACTGCTGCAGCTCGATCCACGAGTCGGCGATGTAGGTCTGCACCGCCTGCTTGCGGGAGAGCGACTCGCCCTGGGTGCGCCGCGAGAGCGCCCGCTCGCACATCATGTCGAACGCCCGCTGGCACCGGCCCACGGTTCGCATCGCGTGGTGGACGCGTCCACCGCCGAGGCGGGACTGGGCGACCTTGAAGGCCTCGCCGCGGCCCCCGAGCATCGCGTCGAGCGGCACGCGCACCTGGTTGTAGCGGATGTATCCGTGGATGCCCTCGTCGAGTTCGTCGCTCTCGGCCATGGTCGACACGTTGCGCATGATCTCGACACCCGGCGTGTCGGCCGGAACGATCAGCATCGACATCCGGTTGTACGGCGGCGCATCGGGATCGGTCACGGCCATCACGATCAGGAACTCCGCGAAGCGGGCGTTCGAGGAGAACCACTTCTCGCCGTCGATGACCCACTCGTCACCTTCGAGCGTGGCGCGGCACACGAACTCGTTCGGGTCGGCACCCGCCTGCGGCTCGGTCATCGAGAAGCTCGACACGATCGCGCCGTCGAGCAGGGGCTGCAGGTAGCGCTCCTTCTGCTCGACCGTGCCGTAGATGGCGAGGATCTCGGCGTTGCCGGTGTCGGGCGCGGCCGTGCCGAACACGGTCGGGGCCCAGTAGGAACGGCCGAGGATCTCGTTCATCAGCGCCAGCTTGAGCTGCCCGTAGCCGGGTCCGCCGAGCTCGGGGCCGAGGTGGCATGCCCACAGGCCGCGGGCCTTCACCTGCTCCTGCAGGGGCTTCAGGATGGCGCGCGACGACTCGTTGCGCACGTCGTAGGGGTCGCCCCCGGACGGGAAGAGGAGGTCGAGGGGCTCGACCTCGGTGCGGACGAAGGCGTCCATCCAGTCGAGCTGCTGCTGGAACTCGGGTTCGGTGCTGAAGTCCCACATGGTCGGCCTCCTCAGGCTGGTTCGGCGACCGCGCAGCGGTCTGTGCTGCTGGCGCGCTGGCGGTGGGCGCGCGCCACGACGGCACTCATGTTGGCGCGCAGCGTGTCGCTGTCGACCCCGGCGAAGCCGAGCTCCAGGGAGGTCGCCCGGTGACGCCGGTGGGCCTCGTGCACCGGGAGCGCGCCCGTCTCGTCCCAATCGCGACGCATCGTGGCGATCATCACCGGGCTCTGCTCGGCGATCGCCGAGGCGAGCCCGAGGGCGAAGGGCAGCAGGTCGTCATGAGGGACCACGTGGTTGGCCAACCCGATGCGCAACGCGGTGTCGGCATCGACGAAGTTGCCCGTCATCGACATCTCGCGCGCCATCGCCATGCCCACGCGGCGCGGGAGGTCGACGAGCACCGGGCCGGGGTAGACGCCGACGCGCAGGTGGGTGTCGGCGAAGGCGGCCCGCTGCGAAGCGACGATGAAGTCGCAGGCCAGCGCGACCTCGAACCCGCCGGTGACCGCCGGTCCGTTCACGGCGGCGATGACCGGCACGGTCGACGCGGCGACGGCCCCGATGAACGGCGGCAGGTCGGCGAGCTTGTCGGTGCCGAGGTTGCGCAGGTCGAGCCCGGCGCAGAAGGCCGGGTCGGCGCCAGTGAGCACGATGCAGTGGGCGTCCCGCGCGGCGGCCATCGCGTCCACCAGCGCGGCCGCCAGATCGACGTTCACTGCGTTCCGTGCCGCCGGACGGTTCAGCGTGATCACCGCGACGCCGTCATCGCGACGCTCGACCACGACCGCGGGCGCCGAGCTCACGGCATGCCGCCGTCGACGGGCAGGATCGCGCCCGTCGTCCAGCTCGAGGCGTCGCTGGCGAAGTAGAGCGCCGCACCGATCACCTCGTGGGGGTCGCCTGGGCGCTCCATCGCGTACGTCTCCTTCATGCGGGCGGTCACGGCGTCGAGATCCCATGCGTCGCTGATGTCGGTGAGGAACGGACCGGCCTGGATGCAGTTGACCCGGACCTTCGGGCCGAACGCGTGGGCGAACCCGATCGTCATCGCGTTCAACCCGGCCTTGGCCGCCGAGTAGGGGATGATCGTCGGTCCGGGACGTGCGGCTCCGCCACTGGACACGTTGATGATCGAGCCGCCGACGCCGTCGGCCATCTTCGTGCCCACGTTCGCCATCAACCGGAACGGGCCCTTCAGGTTGACGTCGAACACCTTGTCGTAGAGCGCCTCGCTGTGACCGGCGAGGCTCTCGTACAACGGCGACATGCCGGCGTTGTTCACGAGCACGTCGATGCGGCCGAAGCGCTCGTGCACCGCGTCGACCATCGCGTCGATCTGCTGCCAATCGCCGACGTGGCAGCCGATCGGCATCGCCTGGCGATCGGTGGTCCGGTTGATCTGCTCGGCCACGGCGACGCAGTTCTCGAGCTTGCGGCTGGCGATGACGACGTGCGCGCCCGCGGCGGCGAACGCGAGCACCATCTCCTTGCCGAGCCCGCGCGAACCCCCGGTGACGAGTGCGACCTTGTCGGTGAGCAGGAACCGGTCGAGCGGATCCTTGACGTCGGGCACGGTCCCTCCAGCGCGTTCGTGCTATCTGACGGATGTGTCAATATCTTCCCATGGGTGATGCACTGCAACCGATTCGAGTTGGGCTCATCGGCGTCGGATGGGGGTCCGTCGTGCAGACGCCGGCGTTCTCGATGGTGCCGCCGTTCGTGGTGGCGGCGCTCTGCTCGCGTCGCAAGGAGCGCGTCACGGCGGCGGGCGAGAAGCTCGGCATCACCGACCTCAGCACCGACTGGCGGGCGTTCGTCGAGCGGGACGATCTCGACGTCATCTCCATCTGCACGCCCGTCGACCTCCACCACGAGCAGGCGATGGCGGCGATCGCCGCCGGCAAGCACGTCCTCGTGGAGAAGCCCGTGGGCCTCGACTCGGGTCAGACCGCAGAG
>JAYVMH010000330.1:0-5313 GCA_043759015.1 Actinomycetota bacterium | reverse complement strand
CCTCGATTCACCACTCGGCGAGGTGACCGTCGTCGGTGTTCAGCCGTGGCCGACCAAGCCGACACGAGATCCGATGATGAGCTACTTCCATCGGACGTCAGGGTTGCTTGCGATCCGACCGCCCGTGGCAGCGGCCGTCGCGATGGCGGGTCGCCAACCGTCTCATCGCTGTTGTCGATCGCCCGTGTGGCTACCCGGGCTTCACCTGGCGCCGTTAGAAGTCGGAACCGGTGTTGATGCTGGCGTTTGCGGGCGGTGCGATGCCAGCCGCAAGCGAGCCTGCGATCAGGGTCTCGCGTGCCAAGAACGCTCCGAGCTCTTGGATCGTGCTCATCAACGGGGCTGGGAACACGACCGTCGTGTTCTTGTCGACACCGATCTCGACGAGGCTCTGCAGGGTGCGCAGTTGCAGTGCCAGCGGGTGAGCCATCATCATGTCCGATGCCTCGCCCAACGCAGCGGCGGCCAAAGATTCGCCTTCGGCCGCGATGATCTTGGCTCGCTTCTCGCGTTCGGCTTCGGCCTGGCGGGCCATCGCTCGCTTCATGCTGTCCGGGAGCTGGATATCCTTCAGCTCGACCAACGTCACGACGACACCCCAGTCCTCGGTGGCGACGTCGAGGATCTCGCGGATGTTCACGTTGATCCGATCCGTCTCGGCCAAGGTCTCGTCGAGTGTGTGTTGACCGACAACCTTGCGCAACGTGGTCTGCGCGATCTGATTGATCGCCGACGCGACGTTCTCGATCGCGACCACGGACTTCGTGGCGTCCACGACCTTGTAGTAGGCGACGGCGGACACGTCGACGCTGACGTTGTCGCGGGTGATGATCCCTTGCGATTGGATCGGCATCGTGACGATCCGCATCGAGACTCGCCGCAGCACATCGATGACCGGCACGATCGCCGCCAAGCCAGGCTTACGCACCCCGGTCACCTTGCCGAGGCGGAACAACACCCCTTCCTCGTACTGCTGCACGATGCGTAGCGACATCGACAACAGGATCAGCGCGACAACCATCGCGATCGCAACAACGACAATGAAGACAGTCATATCGGCTCCTCAGGGTGCAGCACAGACGCTACTGGCACTCCATACGTCAACGTTGTCACGCCGGCTATGGATCACTTCGCTACGAGTCGCTCGCGCGCTCGGAGCGGGGTCAGATGAACGTTCTGTGCACGCGAGCAGGTCGGCATCGCGCACCGTGGGGAGTGCGTCCCGGGCGTGTACAGAACGGGCAACGCAGAACGACGCACAGCTGCGAACGGCGGATAGCGCCGAACGAAGCCTCATTTTGTCAGGGGCCGGTTTTGCGACGCTTCGAGGCGCGCCGGGTGGAAGTGCTATCGATCGCTGGTTGAACGGATGATTATTGTTGCGGCGGGTCCGGGAACTGACTTGTCCGAAGTGCCGGTATCTGAAGCGCCGACTTGTATGTGACGTGCCGGTCGCGGCGGGTTCAGGTTCGTAGCGTCCGGTAGGTCGTTGGTCGGGTTGGCTCGTGAAGCGCCTGCCGCCTTCGGGTTGGCTCTCCCAGGGTTTGCCTCCCGATCAGCGACCGGTGGCGGTCTGGCTCAACAGAGGTGAGGTCCCGCTCGTCGGGTCTGAAAGTCGGCATGCCGACCGCTGCTTCTCACACCCACGAAGCGAGCAGGAACGAGCAGCCAATGATCATCGGGATCGATCCCCACAAGATGTCCCACACGGCCAACGCCGTGGACCCGGCAACGAACACGACCGCAGCATCGCTGCGGATCGACGCGTCGTTGGCTGGCTATCGCGAGTTGATGCGATGGTCCAGGCAGTTCCCCAAGCGGCGCTGGGCGGTCGAGAACGCACGAGGGCTTGGCCGGCATCTCGCACAATGGCTCGTCGCTCGCGGCGAAGTCGTGCTCGACGTGCCCTCCACCGCAACCGCGCGCGTTCGCGAGTTGTCGCGAGGCAGCCGCCGCAAGACCGACGTCATCGATGCTGCCGCCGCAGCGTGCGTGGCTGCGCTGCACGGCGACGCCACCGTCGTGACCGGAGAGGATCACACCACCGTGTTCGCGTTGCTCGAGGAACGCCGTGCGAACCTTGCCGCACAACGAGTTCGGAAGTAGATGAGTTCTCCGGTCTCACTGGTGTCGCTTTCCGCTGGGAGGAAGACGGCGACGACGAGCGCGCTGCGGCCGTCGAGGGTGACGTTGCTGATGGTGAGGTTCGTCATCGATCTGCTGACTTCACGGGTCCAGATCCCGACGTATGTCGATGGTGGTTGTGGGGGAACCGCTGGCTACTACGCATCGACCGCGACGTTCCAAGGTGAGCTGATCGAGCGAGCAAACCGCCCGACGAGCGTCCGCGGTGACGTCGTCGTCAGGTCACTCCAGGTGGCGGTCGCCGAAGTCCGGGGCACGGGCGACGTCTCCTACACCATCGGTGGCGAGGCGATCGAACAGGCTCGGCCTGCCCTCCGGACTCGGCTGCAGTGCTGCTGATCCATCAGCGGCTTGTCGAACACGAGCTTGCGACGAACTCATCGAGACGCTTGAGATGTGCACCGAAAGCCGGAGCGATGAACGACGGCCGTACGGCGCACCAACGCCGCCGAGGAGATCATCAACCAAATGTGCAAACGAGGACGAGCCGCATTCCACCAGATCAATGCCGTGATGGACCACTGGGTCACGGCTCACGTCTCGATCTGCCATCGGTCGCCGCTTTGCTCGACGGGCACGGCCGGTCGAAGACGTCGAGTATTGCTCGACGCTCCGGTGAGGGCTTGGCCTCATGGTGTTGGCGCTGCGCTCACTCGGTTGCGCCCGTCGGCTTTGGCGCGGTAGAGGGCGTCGTCTGCGAGCGCGACGAGGTTTCGTGCGGTGGTGTGGCCGGCGGCGCATCCGATGCTGATGGTCACTGGTGTGGTCTGGTCTCCGACGTCGCATTGGGTGTCGGCGATGATGGTGCGGATCCGTTCGCCGAGCGCGTGTGCGCCGGGGAGGTCGGTGTGTGGGGCGAGCACAATGAACTCTTCGCCGCCCCAGCGACCGACAATGTCGTCGATGCGGGCGACGGATCGGACCCGACGGGCGACTTCGACGAGCACGCGGTCGCCGCCGGGGTGGCCATAGGTGTCGTTCACTCGCTTGAAGTGGTCGACGTCCAGCATCAGGATCGCCCAGGGTTCTTTGTGGCGAAGGGCGGCGCCCTCTTGCCGGGAGAGCTGTTCGTCGACGTGTCGTCGGTTGTAGAGGCCGGTCAGTCCGTCGATCCTGCTGAGAAGATCGAGTTCGGCGTTCCGGGCGCGCAGTTCGTCTTGCAACCGTTTGATCCTGACTGCGCCGGAGATGCGCGCCAGCAGTTCGGCAGGTTCGAACGGTTTTCGCAGGTAGTCGTGTGCGCCGGCACGAAGACCCTCCACCATGTCGGCGGTGCCGGTGCGGCCCGTGAGAAACACGACCGGGATGTCGGCTAGCAGCGGGTCGGTCTTCAGCCGGGCCAGCACCTGGTAGCCGTCGAGCACGGGCATCTCGATGTCGAGCAGGATCGCGTCCGGATGGTCGGCGGCCGCCCTGACGAGGGCGCTCTCGCCGTCGTTGGCCTCGACCACGTCGAAGCCGTGCTCCTCGAGTTGTTCGCGAACGACGGCGCGAACGACGAGGGAGTCCTCGGCGACGAGGATCCGGCCGGTGCCGATCGCGGCGGCGAGCTCGGCAATGCTCACAGCCGGGCCGCCAGCACGTGCTCGTCGGCGATCAGCACCATCTCGTTGTCGAGGTAGACGATGCCGGTGATCAGACCGTCGCGCTGTCCGAGTGGTGCGGGCTCGATCTGATCGTCGGGGATGCGTCGCACGCCGACCACCTCGGTGACGTGCACTCCGTAGGGGGCGTTGTCGCTCGTCGCCACGAGTACCTGTCCGTCTCCGGAGCCGAGCACCGACAGGACACTGATCGGCGGTTCGCCCGGCAGTAGCCCGACGACGCCGGGCAGCGGCTGGGGCAGCTCGACCATCCCGTCGGTCCGGCGTACCCCGAGCGTTGCGTGCACCGGCAGCGCGAATGAACCGGTAGTGGTACGGAACCACACGAGCGTGATCATGGTGCTGTCGCCTTCTGTCGGGTTGGGGTTGGCGGCGCCGCCATCGTGTGCACCAGCCGGCGGAACTCGGCCGGGTCGTAGCCGTCGAGCACCGTCGAGAGTTCGGCGTCGCCCAGGTGGTGCAGTGCCCTCTCGCAGGCCCGGATGGCCCTTGCTGAGCTGGCTGCCTCGCCGACTTCCGCCAGCGCGGTGCCGAGATGGAAGTGAGCGATTGGGTCGTCGGGGATGAGGAACGTCCACTGGCGGTACGCCACGACTGCAGTGGCAGCGTCCCCGGCCGCCATCGCGTCACGGCCGCGAGTGGACAACTCGCCGGCGGCGGCGGTCTCGCTGGGAGGTGCCGAAACCGGGTCGGCGACGACGTTCGACGACTGTGGTCGGGGCGGGGTTGGGGGCGAGGCCACCACGCGGCGGTGGACGGGATTTGGAGCGAAAGGTGCCGGCGCGGCGGCGCGTCGACCGCGCGTGGCCCGTCGGCGGTAGACGAAGCACGCTCCGAGCTGCAGAGGCTCGAACCGCTCGCTCGCTTGCCAGATGGTCTCCGCCCCGCCGACGATCAGGTAGGCGTCGGGGCGCATCACGTCGGCAAGTCGATCGAGGAACGACGCCACGTGTGGTTCGCTGAAGTAGATCAGCACGTTCCGGCAGAGCACGAGCTGGCTGGTCGCTGCCTCGTCGGGTAGGGCGTCGAGCAGGTTGTGGCGGCGCACGTTGACGAGTTGGCGCACTGCGGGGATGACCTGCCACTCGTGCGCGCCGCTCGCCGCGAAGTGTGCGCCGCGTCGGGCGGCGTTGACGCCGTGTAGTTCGCGTTCGCTGTAGCGGGCGGCAGCCGTGCGCGTCAGCGCCGCGGCGCTGACGTCGGTCGCGAGTACTGACGGTGCGGAAACGGCTCCCGGTGTGTTCTCGCGTAGCGTCATTGCCACGCTGTAGGCCTCTTGCCCGTTGGCGCACGCCGTGCTCCACGCCGTCCACGGGGGCGACAACCGTGGCAGGAGCTCGCGGGTGATGGTTTCGAACTGCTCGGGGTGCCGGAAGAACGATGTCTCCTGCACGGTGATCCGATCGAGCACGTCCTCGAGCAGGGGTCCGCCTCTCTCGAGCGCCCCGATGAGCGTGGAGCGGTCGACGCCGCGATCGTTTGCGACGTCGCGCAACGCCCGCGACAGGCGCGGCCGGAACGACGGGTCGGGCTTGAGGCCGATGCGTTCGTGGAGCAGTTCGGC
>JAYVMH010000329.1:0-11648 GCA_043759015.1 Actinomycetota bacterium | reverse complement strand
TGACGATCTGGGTGACGAGCAGCGACCGGTAGACCGGGTCGGGCATGAGTTCGCGACGCTGGGCAGGACCTTTACGGGGCATCTTGGTGTTCCTTACTTGGCCATCTTGGCGCCGTAACGGCTGCGGGCTTGCTTACGGTTCTTCACACCGGCTGCGTCGAGCGCACCACGGATGATCTTGTAACGCACACCCGGAAGATCGCGCACGCGGCCACCGCGCACGAGCACGATGCTGTGCTCTTGCAGGTTGTGACCCTCGCCCGGGATGTAGGCCGTGACCTCGACACCACTGGTGAGACGAACGCGGGCCACCTTGCGCAGCGCCGAGTTCGGCTTCTTCGGGGTGTTCGTGTACACGCGAGTGCACACGCCGCGACGCTGCGGTGACCCCTTCAGGGCCGGCGTCTTGGTCTTCGAGAACTTGGTGCTCCGGCCCTGACGGACCAGCTGCTGAATGGTGGGCACGCGTCTACCTCTGCGAACGAAATCGAAGCCTGTGCCGAAGATTGGCACGCAGGACCCTCCAATGTTAGAGGCGCGCGACAGATCGCGGCAACCTCGCTCGGCGCATGGCTACAGTTCGCGCACGGCAATCGCAATCAGGGAACGGATCAAGGAACGCATCCCACCCTTCCTGGAACCGGGTGAAGTGGTTCAACACGTCTTCATGGGCGTGGCGACGAGCCCGTACTGGGCGATGTTGAGCTACTGGATCCTCATCGCCCGCAACTCGTACCGAACGGTTGTCGTCACGGATCGGCGGATCCTGGGCTTCAACACCTCTGCTTCGCCGCGTACAAGTTGAAGGACATCCGTCGGATCCTGCCCCGTGAGACCCGACTGGGTCCTCCCGCTGGCTTCAACTGGAAGTCAGACGTCCTCGGCGAGACCACCTGGATCCACAAGCGGTTCCACAAGGACATCGTGGCCGCCGACACCGAGATCGGCACCTGAACGCGCAACGGCCCGGGGCGAACCCCGGGCCGTTGTCATCAGGTTCGTTGAACGAGCGACGTCAGACCTCGACGTCAGACCTCGACGTCAGACTTCGACGACCGCTTCGGCGCCGTCCTCGGTGGTGTAGGTGCCGTGGATGTTGCTCAGCCATGCGGCCGGGTCTTCGTCGTCGCCGGTGCTGAAGTAGGCCATGGGCTGGTACTCCGGAGCCTCGACCGTGAATTCGCGGTAGCGCATCATGCCGGTGCCGGCGGGGATCAGCTTGCCGATGATGATGTTCTCCTTGAGGCCGATCAGGCTGTCGCCCTTGCCGTCGATCGCTGCCTCGGTGAGCACACGGGTGGTCTCCTGGAAGGACGCCGCCGACAGCCAACTCTCGGTGGCGAGCGACGCCTTGGTGATACCCATGATCTCCGGACGGCCTTCGGCGGGCTTCTTGCCCTCCTCGACCATGCGACGGTTCGTGTCGCGGAACACCTTGGCATCGGCACGCTCGCCGGGCAGGAACCCGGTGTCGCCCGGCTCCTGCACGCCGACACGGCGGGTCATCTGGCGCACGATGAGCTCGATGTGCTTGTCGTGGATGCTCACACCCTGGTCGCGGTACACCTTCTGGACCTCTTCGACGAGGTACAGCTGCGTCTCGCGGATGCCCTTGATCTCCATCAACTCCTTCGGGTCGAAGGGGCCGTCGGTGATCGGGTCGCCGGCGCGCACGTCCTGACCGTCGGTGACGATCGGGCGGCTGCCGGTGGGCAGCACGAGCTGGTGCTCCTCGCCCTGGTCGTCGACCACGGTGACCGGGATGCCCTTGCCCTCGTCGTCGCCGATGCGGACGATGCCGGTGGCGCGGGCCAGACGGGCCGAACCACGTGGCGTGCGGCTCTCGAAGAGCTCCACGACGCGGGGCAGACCGCCGGCGATGTCCTTGCCCGCCACACCACCGGTGTGGAAGGTGCGCATCGTCAGCTGGGTGCCGGGCTCGCCGATCGACTGGGCCGCGATGACGCCGACGGCCTCGCCGAGCTCGATCGACTTGCCGGTCGCCAGCGAACGGCCGTAGCACAACGCACACACGCCGAGCTCGGCGTCGCACGTGAGCACCGACCGAACGCGAAGGCGGTTGACCTTCGGGTCGTCGCGCAGCGCGGCCATGTCGATGTCGCCGATGATCGTGTTCCGGGTGAGCACCCGACCGTCGGACAGGGTGACGTCCTGGGAGAGGGCACGACCGAACAGCTTGGTCTCGAGGTAGCTGCGGCGGTTCGCCGAGTCGGCCTCCACGTTGTCGATCCACAGACCGAGGTTGCTGCCGCAGTCGGGCTCGCGCACGATCAGTTCCTGCGCCACGTCGACGAGACGACGCGTGAGGTAGCCCGAGTCGGCTGTACGCAGCGCCGTGTCCACCAGGCCCTTACGGGCACCGGGGGTGGCGATGAAGTACTCCAGGGTCTCGAGGCCCTCGCGGAAGTTCTTCTTGATCGGCCGCGGGATCATGTCGCCACGGGGGTTGGCCACCAGGCCGCGCATGCCGGCGATCTGGCGCATCTGCGTCATGTTGCCGCGAGCACCCGAACCGACCATCATGTCGATCGGGTTGAACTGCTGGCCCTTGAACTCGTCCTCCATGGCCTTCTGCACCTTCGCCGTGGCGTCGGTCCAGATGCGCACTTCCTGCTGACGACGCTCGCCATCGGTGATGATGCCGCGACGGAACTGGCTCTCCACCTTGTCGGCCATCGCCTCGTGCTCTTCGAGCAGCTTCTTCTTCGCCTTCGGCGTCTTCACGTCGTCGATGGAGACGGTGAGGCCGCTCTGCGAGGCGTAGCGGTAGCAGAGGTTCTTGATCGCGTCGAGCGACGAAGCGACGAGGCTCTTGTTGTAGTGGTCGCTGAGGCGTTCCACGATGACGCCCATTTCCTTCTTCTTGATCACGGCATCGATGTGACCGAAGCGGGACGGATAGTCCGGCGGGAGGGCTTCCTCGAACAGGAGGCGGCCGGCCGTGGTGTCGTAGGTGTCGACTGGGCGGCCGTCCTCCGCGGGGCGGCGCATGATGATCGGCGAGTGCAGGTGCAGCGCGCCTTCGTCCATCGCCCGCAGCACCTCCCACAGGTGACGGAACGTGCGGCCGTGGCCGGGCGCGCCTTCACGGATCTCGGTGAGCCAGTAGCCACCGATGATCAGGTCCTGGCTCGGTGTCACGATCGGGCGACCCGACGCCGGCGACAGGATGTTGTTGGCGCTGAGCATCAGCACGCGGGCCTCGGCCTGCGCCTCCGACGAAAGCGGCACGTGGATGGCCATCTGGTCGCCGTCGAAGTCGGCGTTGAACGCAGTGCAGACCAACGGGTGGATCTGCAGCGCCTTGCCCTCGACCAGGATCGGCTCGAAGGCCTGGATGCCCAGACGGTGCAACGTGGGAGCACGGTTGAGGAGCACCGGGTGTTCCTTGATGACGTCTTCCAGCACATCCCACACCTGCGGGCGGCGACGCTCGACCATGCGCTTCGCGCTCTTGATGTTCTGGGCCAGCTCGAGGTCGACCAGGCGCTTCATCACGAACGGCTTGAACAGCTCGAGTGCCATCAGCTTGGGCAGGCCACACTGGTGGAGCTTGAGCGTCGGGCCCGCGACGATGACCGAACGGCCGGAGTAGTCGACGCGCTTGCCGAGCAGGTTCTGCCGGAAGCGACCCTGCTTGCCCTTGAGCATGTCGGAGAGCGACTTCAGTGGACGGTTGCCCGGGCCGGTGACCGGACGGCCGCGGCGGCCGTTGTCGAACAATGCGTCGACGGCCTCCTGAAGCATGCGCTTCTCGTTGTTCACGATGATCTCGGGGGCGCCGAGATCGAGCAGACGCTTCAGCCGGTTGTTGCGGTTGATCACGCGGCGGTACAGGTCGTTGAGGTCGGACGTGGCGAAGCGACCACCGTCGAGCTGCACCATCGGGCGCAGCTCGGGCGGGATCACCGGCACGACGTCGAGGATCATGGCCTTCGGATCGTTCAGACGACGACCGTGATCGTCGCGCTGGTTGAACGAAGCGACGATCTTGAGGCGCTTGATGGCCTTCTGGCGACGCTGCGCGCTGAGCGGCTTGCGGCCGCTGGCGTTGTGGTCGATCGCGTTGCGGAGCTTGATCTCTTCCTCGTCGAAGTCGATGCGGTCGATGAGCGACTTGATCGCGTCCGCGCCCGTGCCGCCCTCGAAGTAGTCGCCATAACGTTCGCGAAGCTCGCGCCACAACAGCTCGTCGTCGATGATGAGGCGCGAGTGGAGGCTCTTGAACTCGTCCCAGGTGCGGGCGAGCAGGTCGAGCTCCATCTCGTAGCGCTCGCGGATGTTGGTGATCTCCTTCTCCGCGGCAGTCTTCAACTTGCGGGCGTCCGCGCCTTCGGCCTCACTTCGGCCGGCTTCGTCCTCGAGCTCCTTGTAGCGACGATCGATCGCCAGCTCGAGCTCCTTGCGGATGGCTTCGCGCTCCTCGATGAACTCGGCTTCGAGGCTCGACAGGTCGGTGTGGCGCTTGTCCTCGTCCACCCAGGTGACGAGGTTGGCGGCGAAGTAGATGACCTTCTCCAACTGCTTGGCCTTGAGTTCTTCCTTCGGCTCGAGACCGGCGAGGAGGTACGCCAGCCAGCTGCGGGTACCGCGGAGGTACCAGATGTGCACGACGGGTGCCGACAGCTCGATGTGGCCCATGCGCTCGCGGCGGACCTTGGAGCGGGTGACCTCGACGCCGCAGCGCTCGCACACGATGCCCTTGAACCGGACACGCTTGTACTTACCGCAGTAGCACTCCCAGTCGCGGGTGGGCCCGAAGATCTTCTCGCAGAACAGGCCGTCCTTCTCCGGACGCAGAGTGCGGTAGTTGATCGTTTCGGGCTTCTTCACTTCACCGTGTGACCACAGCCGGATCTGATCGGCCGTCGCCAATCCGATCTTCAGCTGGTCGAACATGTTCACATCAAGCATCGCTGTCTCGTCTCTCGTCGTCTCAGTCAGTCAGTTCTCAGTAACCGGAGGTACGAGAAGCTCGACGGGCCTCGCGCTCGCGGTCGTCCTCGTCGGTGCCGCGCTCGTTGCGGCTGATGTCGATGCCCAGCTCCTCGGCCGTGCGGAACACGTCCTCGTCCATCTCGCGCATCTCGATCTCCGAGCCGTCGCTGGCGAGCACCTCGACGTTGAGGCACAGCGCCTGCATCTCCTTCATGAGCACCTTGAAGCTCTCCGGGATGCCGGGTTCGGGGATGTTCTCGCCCTTGACGATGGCCTCGTACACCTTCACGCGGCCGAGCACGTCGTCGGACTTGATGGTGAGCAGCTCCTGCAGGCAGTACGCCGCACCGTAGGCCTCGAGTGCCCACACTTCCATCTCACCGAAGCGCTGACCGCCGAACTGTGCCTTCCCACCGAGCGGTTGCTGGGTGATCATGCTGTACGGACCCGTGGATCGGGCGTGGATCTTGTCGTCCACGAGGTGGGCAAGCTTCAGGATGTACATGTAGCCGCACGTGACCGGGTTGTCGTACGGGTCGCCGGTGCGACCGTTGTACAGCGTGGTCTTGCCGTCCAGCTGGATGAGGCGCACGCCGTCCACGCTCTCGGGGTTGAGGTTGGCGAAGATGCTCTGGATCGTCGGGTGCTTGCCCGCCGCTTCGACCTCGTCCCAGTGGGCGCCGTCGAACACCGGGGTGGCGATGAACGTGCTGGGCTTGGTGGTGGGACGGGTCTTGGTCTCGGTGCCTCGGATCGGCTCGTCGCCGACCTTCTTGCCGTTCTTGGCGTCCGTCCAACCCCAGCGGGCCGCGTAGCCGAGGTGCGCTTCGAGCACCTGACCGACGTTCATGCGGCTCGGCACGCCGAGCGGGTTGAGGATGATGTCCACCGGGCTGCCGTCGGCCATGTAGGGCATGTCCTCGATCGGGAGGATCTTGGAGATGACGCCCTTGTTGCCGTGACGGCCGGCGAGCTTGTCGCCGACGCTGATCTTGCGCTTCTGCGCCACGTACACACGCACGAGCTGGTTCACGCCGGGGGGCAGCTCGTGGCCGTCCTCGCGGGTGAACACCTTCACGTCGATGACCTTGCCGCTCTCGCCGTGGGGCACCTTCAGGCTGGTGTCGCGCACCTCGCGAGCCTTTTCACCGAAGATGGCGCGCAGGAGGCGCTCTTCGGGGGTGAGCTCGGTCTCGCCCTTGGGGGTCACCTTGCCGACGAGCACGTCGCCCGGGCCGACCTCGGCGCCGACGCGGATGATGCCGCGGTCGTCGAGGTCGCGCAGGATGTCGTCGCTCAGGTTGGGGATGTCGCGCGAGATCTCTTCCGGCCCGAGCTTGGTGTCGCGGGCATCGACCTCGTGCTCGTGGATGTGGATCGACGTGAGCACGTCGTCTTTCACCAGACGCTCGCTGAGGATGATGGCGTCCTCGAAGTTGTAGCCCTCCCACGGCATCAGCGCGACGAGGAGGTTCTTGCCGAGGGCGAGCTCACCGTGGTCGGTGCTCGGGCCGTCGGCGAGGATCGTGCCCTTCACGATCTTGTCGCCTTCCTTCACACGAGCGCGGTGGTTGATGCACGTGTCCTGGTTGGAGCGACGGAACTTGCTGAGCGGGTACACGTGCTTGCCGCCCTCTTTGTAGGAGACGGTGATGCTGTCGCCGCTGACTTCGAGGACTTCGCCCTCGCCGGTGGCCTGGACGAGGTCGGCAGCATCGCGAGCTGCGCGATCCTCGATGCCGGTGCCGATGTACGGGGCCTCGGCGCGCACCAGCGGCACAGCCTGACGCTGCATGTTCGCGCCCATGAGCGCACGGTTCGCGTCGTCGTGCTCGAGGAAGGGGATCAGCGCGGTCGCGACGGACACGATCTGCTTCGGGCTGACGTCCATCAGCTGCACCTCTTCGGGCGGCACCGACGCGATGTCGGTGGTGGCGCCGAAGAAGCTCTCCGCTTCCAGCATCTTGCGCAGGTCTTCCAGGCTGGCGGCCTGCGGGCTGCGGCGAACGAGCACGCGGGCATCCTTGAACGTGCCATCCGCGTTGATCGGGGTGTTCGCCTGGGCGACGACGTAGTTCTCTTCCTCGTCGGCGGCCATGTAGCGGATGTCGCCGGTGACCTTGCCGTTCTTGACCACGCGGTACGGCGTCTCGATGAAGCCGTACGGGTTCACGCGGGCGAACGTGCTGAGCGCACCGATCAGACCGATGTTCGGGCCTTCCGGCGTCTCGATCGGGCACATGCGGCCGTAGTGGCTGAAGTGCACGTCGCGAACTTCGAAGCCGGCGCGCTCGCGGCTGAGACCGCCGGGCCCGAGAGCAGAGAGGCGACGACGGTGGGTGAGGCCCGACAGCGGGTTCACCTGGTCCATGAACTGCGACAGCTGCGACGTGCCGAAGAACTCCTTGATCGCCGCCACGACCGGACGGATGTTCACCAGGGTGGTGGGCGTGATGGCTTCCACGTCCTGGGTGGTCATGCGCTCGCGTACGACTCGCTCCATGCGGCTGAGGCCGATGCGCACCTGGTTCTGGATCAGCTCGCCGACGCTGCGGATGCGACGGTTGGCGAAGTGGTCCTGATCGTCCAGTCGGTAGCCCGGCTCCTGCTTCACGAGGTGGAGCATGTAGCTGATCGCGGCGAGCACCTCGTTGGGGCGCAACACGTGGTCGTCGTCGGGGTCGCTGCTGATGCCGCGCTTCTCCGGGTTGTCGTTGTCGGCCTGGAAGAACGAGCCGATGTCGCGGCTGCCCTTGCCGAACAGGTGATCGAGCCGGCCGATCTCCTCGCCGAGCTTGCGGTCGAGCTTGTAACGGCCGACGCGGCTGAGGTCGTAGCGACGGTTCTCGAAGAACGCGTTGCGGAAGTACGCCTTCGCGGACTCGACGGTGGGCGGCTCGCCCGGGCGGGCGCGCTTGTAGATCTCGACGAGCGCTTCGTTCTGGGTGGGCGCGAGGTGGCGCTCCTTCTCCCACTGACCCTCGAGGAAGTCGAAGTGATCGACGAACCGCTCGATGAATCCGGGCGCGTGCTCCTCGTCGTAGCCGAGAGCGCGCAGGAGGGTGAAGATGCCCATGCGACGCTTGCGGGCGACCCGGGTGCCGGCGGTGACGTCCTTGCCGGGCTTCTGCTCGACGTCGAACTCCAGCCACTCGCCGCGGTACGGGTGGATCGTGCCCTTCACGAGCTGATGCTTGCTGAGGTTGCGGAGGCGGAACCGCTCGCCCGGCTCGAAGATGACACCGGGAGACCGCACGAGCTGCGACACGACGACGCGCTCGGTGCCGTTGATGATGAAGGTGCCCTTCTCCGTCATCATGGGGAAGTCGCCCATGAAGACCGTCTGCTCCTTGATCTCACCGGTGTTGCGGTTCATGAACCGGGCGCGCACGAAGATCGGCGCGCTGTAGGTCATGTCCTTCTCCTTGCACTCGTCGACCGTGAACTTCGGCGGCGGGCGCAGGTCTTCGTCATTGGGGTCGAACTCGAGCTCGAGCTGAAGCGCCTCGGAGAAGTCCTTGATCGGGGAGATGTCGCGGAACGTCTCCGCGAGGCCCTCGTCGAGGAACCACTTGAAGCTCTCCCGCTGGACCGCAATAAGGTCGGGCAGCTCCAGCGGCTCGGTCAGGTTGGCGAACGAATAACGTTCGCGGGACACGGAACGAGAGGCCATCGGTTACTCCTCAGTCTCAGGCGGCATGGGGGCGCGCAAGGTCACCGGTACACAGGAGTAGCGGAACACAGAACGCACGGCAACGTACGAGCCTACCCGCGGTAAACGCGGTCGTCAACCGCCAAAGCAAACCGCTCGGCGGGAATCCGTTGGGCGGAACGGTAAGCCTCCAACGCCACGGATGTCAAGCATTTGCGCCCTTCACCGTGCTCGCCGCGGCACGTCCACGGGCCGGATCATCCGGCGGGAAGGCGCCAGACCGTGTTCACGTCGTGGGCGCTCACCCACGCGGCGGTGGCATCCGCGGCCACACTGCCACTTCCCGACGCAGGCGCGAGGATGTCGATGATCAGGTTGGTCTTGGCGTCGATCTTGGCCACCAGGTTGCTGCTCACGCGCGCCCACACGAACCCGCCACCGGCGGCGATGTCGCCACCGCTGATCCGCCCGGCATCGATGTGGATCGAGGCCACGCCGCGGTTGTCGGCCGGGTCGATGTGGGTGACGGTGCCGTCGTTCTGGTCGAGCGTCCACACCCCGCCCTCGCCTACGGCGAGAAAGGTCGGTGCGTGCCCGACGGTGATCTTGGCAACCACCGTGCCCGTTGCCGGGTCGATTCGATACAGCGTGTCGGTAGACCTCGACGTGACCCACAACGAACCGAATCCTGCCCGCACCGCAGTCGCGCCAGGCGGCGCGGGATAGGTGGCGACCTCGGCGTTGGTCGTCGGGTCGACCTTGACGAGTCGCTCGCCGCCCGAAGAGATCGCCCAGACCGCGCCTTCGCCCGCCGCAATGGAACCTTCCTGCTGAAGATCCTTCACGCTCAGCGGAATCGTGGCCACGATCTTGCCGGTCTTGGGGTCGACGCGAACGATGCGTGCCGTGCCGCACGTCCCCAGCCAGAGCGAGCCGAAGCCGACGTCCATGGCCAGGCAGACCGGCCCGGGAAGCGCCGTCGTACCCAACACCGCGCCGGTCGAGCCGTCGAGCTGTGTGAGCCCACCGGTGGTCGTCCACGCTGATCCGCCCGCGACTGCCATCCAATCCGGAGCGCCCGGCACAACGAGCTTGGTCGCACCTTTCGAGACGATGTCCACCGATTGGTACGGCGTGACGGTGGTGACGGTGGTGACGTTGCCGCTGCCGTCGGCGCCGGGGGTCGACGTCGACGCTCTCGTGGTCGTGGGGCTCTTCCCACCACTGCAACCGACCAGCAGCACGGTCACCGCAGCCACCACAGCCCAGCGTTGTGTCACTTGTTTCATCCTGACCTCTCCCGTCGTCTGGGGCATAGTAGGACACGAGAAAGGGACCCGAGGCGAAGCCCGGATCCCCTTCACTCGTTCGGACTCTCCGAGAGGCGGCTCCCGCCGCCACCGGTCACTTGACTTCGACGGACGCGCCGGCCTCGACGAGCTTCGCCTTGGCCGCCTCGGCGGTCTCCTTGTTGGCCTTCTCGAGCACGGTCTTGGGGGCCGCGTCCACGAGGTCCTTGGCTTCCTTCAGGCCCAGGCTGGTGAGCTCGCGCACGACCTTGATGACCTGGATCTTCTGGGCGCCGGCTTCGGTGAGGATGACGTCGAACTCGTCCTTCTCCTCTTCGGCAGGGGCGGCAGCAGCGGCGCCACCAGCGGCGGCGAGGGCCACCGGGGCAGCGGCAGTGACGCCGAACTTCTCCTCGAACGCGTCGAGCAGCTCCTTGAGCTGGATGACGGTGAGGGCACTGATCTCGTCGAGAATGCTTTCGATCGACATTTGGAATCTTCCTTTACGTGAGTTCTTGATGGTGATGAGTGGTTGCGAAGCTGCTCAGGCAGCTTCCTTCTGATCGATGAGTGCCTTGAGGCCGTACGCCATGTTGCGGGGCAGTGCCTGGAGCAGGCCGGCGGTCTTCACCAGCGGCGCCTGCAGGGCACCCGCGAACATCGCCAGCAACGTGTCGCGGCTGGGCAGGTCGGCGAGGGCTTCGACGTCCTTGGCGGACAGCGGGGTGCTGCCCATGGAACCACCCTTGATGATGAGCAGTGGGTTCGTCTTCGCCGCGTCGCGCAACACCTTGGCGGTGGCGGCGATGTCGCCGTTCGCGAACGTGATGCCCGATGGGCCGATGAGCATGTCGGCGAGGCCGTCGAGGCCCGCGTTCTGCGCACCGAAACGGGCGAGGGTGTTCTTGTACACCTTGTACTCACCGCCGGTGGGGCGCAGTTGGCGGCGAAGGCCGGCCAGTTGGCCGACGCTCATGCCGCGGTACTCCGTCACGAACACCGCTTCCGCAGACCTCAGCTTCGCCGTGATCTCCTCGACCACTGCGACCTTCTCTGCACGGGGATTGTCTGTTGTCATGTACACCTCCTTTCGCTTCGACTCGGGGTGCTCGCAAGAGCGAACACCGCGAGGAGCGAAAGGACGGACAGACCGCACTAGCGATCCGGCAAGTATTCACCTCGGCTGGTGGAACGAATCCATTGTCCATTGCTCCGAGGAGCGGCGGGCCAGCGGTCTACGGCGAGCGACCGGTATGAGCTGCCAAGGCTAACGGCGGAACGAACCATGTCACACCCCCTTGTCATGATGCGCACATGTGTTCGCAGAGCGTCGCCGCCGATCTCCTCACTGCACGTCCAACGCCCACACCACTTCGCTGTCATCGAGCGCACTGGTCGCGCTCAGGCCGATCCGGCGTGCCACTGCCATCGAGGCAGCATGATCAGGGTGGATGCTCGCGGTCATACGGGCGACGCCGTGCTCGTGCAGCCAGTAGACGACCGCCTGCGCAGCCTCCGAAGCGATGCCCTCGCCCCAGTGCTCGACACCCACCTCCCAGGCCAGCGCTGCCCACGAGCGGTCGGCGCCGATGGTGGCCTGGATCGTGCCGACCGGCTCGGGCCGGTCGGCACGACGCACGATCCAGTTCGCCCATCGTTGGGTGCGGTCATGGTTCCAACCGACAACCAGGTGGTCGTATCGGGCACGCAGCCACGCAAGGTCCGGGGGTTCGCCACCGGTGAACGTG